>JALTEW010000200.1 GCA_027073795.1 bacterium
AAAAACCGCATTCTCCACCAGCACACTGGAGCTCCCGGCGAAAATGAGAAGACCCCCACTGCCCCATGCATTGCTGCTGCTACCATTTTTAAAAATGAGGCCATCTATGACAATATCACACCCATCGTCTCCTGAACCGTTCATATTGGCGTCGTTGTATATTTTCATAATCTCTGTACTCCCACCTCCATCGAGTATGGGAGGGTTTGAAGGGTTCTGAGCCTGTATAGTGAGTTTCTCATCCCCATCGCGGGTTGAGTATGTCAGGGTTGATGTGATGCTGTAATTACCCGGGGCCACATAGATGGTGTCATCTTCTCCATCCGCCTGGGAAATGGTAAGGGCACTTTGAAAGGTACATGGATCATTTTGGGTATAACCTGTGCCGCTCCCATTAGGTGACACGTAGAGGGACTTGGCCTCCGCCCCCTGAAAAGAACACAGAAGAAACACCATGAAAAAAGTAACGGCATAATAAAGCCTTGCAAGATTCTTCATACCATCCTCCTCAAATCTATGTTATAGAGCGAAGTGGTTTAAAACTTCCCATCTTCTCTCCTTTACTTTTATTCCTATAGGCTTTTTCATCTTATAAAACGGCCTTTGGCGCAATATTTGGGATATGTTAAGAACTTATTTTGCCAGCCAAGTTAAACATATCCCTTTTGTTGTCAAGACCCCGAAAGGTTCTTCTCACGGCTCCGGGCATATCGATGTTGTTTCCAGGTTGGCCTCGTTCAGGGAGAAGTCGTCCGTGTTAGAGGTCAGGGTGTCGGTCACCACTGTGCCGTCCAGGTTGGCATCCCATCCAGAACGCCAGGCCCGCTTGGCCCTGCCGGTGGTGTCTTCCTGAATAGCGCAGTCTCTGCCGATCTTGCCTTTTTTGTTGGTCTTGACAACAAAGAGGTCTTCCCGCTCTCCCTTGTCACGCTCACCGGCGGCCATGTAACCACCATCTCCTCCAAGACATAATCCGCTGAAAAGACTGGTCCCTGCCTGCTCTCCCCCATCATAGGCCCGCTGCCATAATAAGGTCCCATTGGCCGGGTTGAGGCTGAAGATCCAGGCCTTGGCGTTCTCCCAGGTGCCCACTACGGTGTAGCTGCCGTCGGCCCCGATGCTGACCCCGGCGGCCTCTTCCGATGTTTTGTTGATGCTGCCGTATCTCCTGGCCCATAACAGCCTGCCGTTGCCCTTGATCCGCATGACAAGGGCGTCCTGATCGGTGTGGGTTTCGTCTATCTCTTTGGTGCATCGGCCTACTACGACATAGCTGCCCGCCCGGTCCCGGCTGATGTCTTGCGCTATGTCGTCTTGCTGCCAGCCATCATAGGCTTCGCTCCAGAGGGGAGCGCCGTTGGCGTCGGTCTTGGCCACAAGGAGGTCTTTTTGTCCCTCACCCCTGTCTATCCACCCGGCGGCCATGATCTTGCCCTTGGCGTTGACGGTAAGGGCGTTGAAGCAGCCGTCGACGGGATTCTGGGGGTTGTTGTAAATCCTGGCCCAGTCGATTGCCACGCTGCTGTCGTCGCTGTCGTCTATCTTTATGAGGATGGGTTCAAGGTGATTGGTCGCCGTGTCGGTGACGCCTCCCGCGATGATGAGGGTGCCGTTGTCCATGGCCTTGATGTCCCGGGCGCTGTCGTCGCCTCCTTTGTAGTCCAGGACTTTGGCCCATACAAGGGTTCCTTCTGTGTCTATCTTGAGTATGAGGATGTCGGCGTCTTTGTTGCTTGCTGCGCCTGTCTTGCGACATGTTCCCACCAGGACGAAGCCGTCTCCCTGTTGTGTCTGGCTGTTGAGGAGGATGTGGTCATAGGTGCCGTCACTGGTGAGAAGGAGGGCGCCGTCTTCTTCTATCTTGCCACAGGGGGTGAGGTAGAGCAGCAGGCCCCTTGTGTCGTTGGTTGTCTCGTTTTGCTGGTAGCCGGTTATGCCGTAGCCCTTGAAGTCTTCTTCGGTGATGAAGATGACTTTCTTTCCATGGCTGTCCCAGCTGTCCTGGCCATAGGCTTTGGCCCACCTGGCCTTGGTGACGGTGAAGGGGTCGCTTGCATTACTCCAGGCGCTGATCCATCTGCCGCCACTTTTTACCCGGGCCTGCCAGGTGTACTGGCCCGGCCTGGCGTTCTTCGGGACGGTAAAGCTATAGGTGATGTCTTTGTCTTCGTTTGCCGCTATGGGGTCCTCTAAGGTCCTCCGCCCTATCTTCTGCCTGCTGCCGTCAGGATAGGTGATCTTGTACCAGATGGCGGTTCCGGCGGGGATGTCGCAGGTGCCGTCGTTGGTTACGGTGGCGGTGAGGTCGAGGGTTCCCCCGGTGCAGGTGTTCGCGGGGTCGGTGTCACTGACGCTGGTTGTGGCCTTGAGGGCGGGGAGGGTGAAGTCCTGCGGGGCTGTCCAGGCGGTGAGCCACTGGCCATTCAGTTTGATTCTCGCTTTGTATTGATAGGCGCCAGCTGTGAGGTCCATGGGTACGCTCCAGCCGTTGTAGCTGTAGGTCTTTGAGGTCCCGGCGGCAAGGGCGGAGGCAAGGGCGACGTTTCCTATCTT
>JALTEW010000201.1 GCA_027073795.1 bacterium
CATCGGATATCTCTCCTACCAGAGGCCGCTTACGGGTGGGTCAATTTTACACGTCCACAACTCCCCTTAATGGGTCAATTTTAGGTTACCATAACTAAGCGAGTTTGGATACACTTTTTTCTTCCCCAAGCAATCCCTGCGGGCGATAGATAAGGATGAACTCGAGGAGGATGCCGATAATCAGGAAGCGAAAATAAGGGGCACGGGATTGAAGGGTGTAAGGTAGAAAGTCTGTGAGAAATTTTGTTCCCACCCAAATCCCCCAAATGACATAGGCTCCCAGAATAGCACCCTTGTTATTTCCACTCCCACCGGCCATGAGCATAACCCATATGATAAATGTGCCGTAAAGCGGGGTGAAAACACTGGGGGAAATCGCCTTGGTATAGTGGGCATACAGGGCGCCGCCAACTCCCATTACCATAGATCCAAAGATGAGGGACTGCATTTTAAAATTAAAAACGTCCTTCCCGCTCATGGAGGCGGATCCTTCGTCTTCCCGGATGGCTCTCAAGACCCTTCCCCAGGGGGAGCGAATCGCCTTTTCGATGGCGACATAGATGATGAACATAACAATCAGTGTAATGACAAGGTAGATATAGTTATAGTTCTGGGGACTTACAAGGTTATGAAGGGGCTGCGGCATACCCATCAATCCCCGTGGGCCGTTGGCAAGCCACTGCTCGTTGTTAAAGACCAGCCGAATGGTTTCTGCGATTCCCAAAGTCGCAATGGCTAGGTAATCCTCGCCAAGGCGAAGCGTTGGAATTCCAATGAGGAAAGCGATAATTCCACAAGCGATAGCAGCCCCCAGAAGTCCGAAGATAAAGGGGAGGTTCAGGCCGAAAATCTGGTGAACGTATTGTGCATAGATACCGGAAGGCGTGGGCGTGGTGATCATGGCAGAGGTGTAGGCGCCAATGCAGAAAAAACCGGCGATTCCTATATTGAATAAACCCGTGTAACCCCATTGGATATTAAGGCCCAGACAGAAAATGGCGTAGATACCGGCCATGATAGCCAGTGAAATGATGTAGGATAAGATACCACTGAATTCCATTGTTTACTCCTTCCCGAAGATTCCCTGTGGACGGACCAGCAGGATGATAATCATAATCATAAAAGCAACAGCCAGTTTATAGGTTGGTGCAAGATATGCTGTTGATACCTGCTGGGCGATCCCGATGACAAATCCTCCGACAAGCGCGCCGTAGATGTTGCCGATGCTGCCTAAAATGGTGGCTGCGAAGATGGGGATCAGGAAGTTCCAGCCCATGCCTGGATGCAATTGGACATCGATGCCGTAAAGGACTCCTCCCGCTGCTGCAAGGCTTCCTCCAATGGCCCAGGTCCATGATATAATCCGCTCTGTGTCAATACCCGTAACCAAGGCAAGGTCGGCGTTATCAGCCGTTGCCCTCATGGCCTTTCCCATTTTTGTTCTTTTCAGGAAGAGATGAAGTAGAATGACCAAGGAAATAGCTGCAAAGAAGATAAAAATCTGGTCCGGCCTGATTTTTATACCGAGTGGGAGGTAAAGAGCGGGCCGCATAAGTCCGGGACGGTAAAAGATGTAGTCTGAACCCCAGATGATGAGGATGGCCATGCGAATGATAAATGATGTGCCGAGGGAAGACATGGCCAGAATGACAGGACCGCTTTTTTTGACACGGAGCTTTTTGTAAAGGATTTTATCAAATAGGATAGCTATAAAAGCTACGAGTGCCATGGCAATGGGGAAGGCGATAACCATTCGCCACCCAAAGGAAAGAGGCACAAACCTGCTGTCCGGAAACCCTACCCATGGTAGAAGAATGGAGATGACAAACAGAGCCATGTAGGCACCCAGTGTCATGAATTCTCCATGGGCAAAATTGGCGAAGCCCACGATTCGATAGACCATCGTGAGGCCAATGGCGCCGAGGGCGATGATACTTCCGAGTACGATTCCGTAAACGATGAGTTCAATCATGGTTATCCACCTAAGTAGAGTCGGCCAACTTCTTCATTAGCAAGGAGGGCATCACTTTTATCATCAAGGACGTTTTGTCCCATGGCAAGGACATATCCACGATGGGACATATTCAGGGCCTCTTTTGCATTCTGCTCAACAATAATCATGGAGACACCCATGGTGTTAATTTCCTTGATTTTGTCGAAGACGGAAGACACAAAAATGGGTGCCAGGCCGGCTGAAGGCTCATCAAGGAGAAGGACCTTGGGTTTTAGCATCAGAGCCCTTCCCATGGCAACCATTTGCCGTTGCCCGCCTGAAAGCTGTCCAGCCTTCTGATTTTTCCTTTCTTTCAAGACGGGGAAAAGGGTATAGACTTCTTCCATGGTATCTGTATAGTCATCGTTTCGGATAAAGGCACCCATTTCCAGGTTTTCCTGTATGGTTAAAGAAGGGAAAACATTATTAATCTGTGGAACATAGCTCACGCCTTTCTTGGCAATTTTGAAAGGTTTCAAACCGGAAATATCCTCATCTTTTAAGAGGATTTTCCCCTGCTTAGGCGTTAATAGCCCGAAGATTGTCTTAAGAAGGGTCGATTTTCCAGCCCCATTGGGACCGATGACAGAAATGATTTCCCCCTCGTTGACCTCCAGGCTGAGGTTGTAAAGGATGTTAGATTCAGGAGTATAGCCAGCCGAGATATTTTCGATCTTGAGAATAGTCATCGGTATTGCCCGCCCAAATAAGCTTCCAGGACTCGGGGATCTTTTTTGATGTCTTCCGGGAGGCCCTCTGCCAGCTTTTTCCCTTCACTCATTACAATGACGGGGTTACACAGGTTCATAACGAGGTCCATGTCGTGTTCAATAAGGAGAAAGGTAATATTTTTTTCTTCGCGCAACAGTTCTATTTTCGAAACGAGTTTTTTCATGAGCGTTTTGTTGATACCAGCCCCGGGTTCGTCCAGAAGAACAAGTTTTGGATCAGCCATTAGGCTCCTCGCGACTTCCAAAAGTTTTTTTTGACCCCCAGAAAGAGAGCCGGCGTATTCATCCTTGAGTTTGATAAGATCGACAAATTCGAGGATTCCCAGGGCTTTTTCTTTTATTTCTCTCTCCTGTTGCCTCACGGCGGATGCTCTGAACCACGTGTTCCATATTTTTTCACCCCTTTGTCGGAAAGGCATGATCATCAGGTTTTCCAGAACTGTCATCTGGGCAAACTCCCGTGTGATTTGGAAGGTTCTGTAGATTTTTTTCTCAAAAACCTTATGAGGGGCAAGTCTGTCGATTCGTCTGCCTAAGAAGGAGATCTGACCCTTATCAGGTTTTAGGTAACCGGTAATGATATTGAATAATGTGGTTTTGCCGGCGCCGTTTGGACCTATCAACCCCGTGATGGTTCCCTCCTTGACGTTGAGCGTGCAGCCTGCAACCGCCTTGAGCCCACCGAAGCGTTTTTCCACATCCCTAACTTCAAGCATTCGATCCCTCGCTGTCTTTACCATGATAGAAAACAAAATTGTGCTTTTTCATATACCTATTATCCACCTTTGTCAATAGAAGGGAAACAGTTCTTAACTTGCGCAGGATTTGGAAGCTAAAGGGTTGCTTCACTCGAGAATCGGGGTTGCCCAATCCTTCATCTGACTCTCGATGAGCCGTTTTTTTGTGTTAAAGGAGTTTTCTAAATCAGATATCTCTGATGTGTAAGCATGTTTTACGGTTGATTCGTGGATGCTGCTGAGATTGATTAACACATTCATTTTGCCTCCCTCAAAAGCTACCTCTAACAGATAGAATGCCACCCCCGCGTCACTGAATGCGTTCTTGTTTCCGTGCTCAAGGATGTATGCGTTCCAGTCCAACAAATCCACCGCTGTTTTCATAAGCGTCAGGGGTGATGCAATGGCATCTTCAAAGGCTTTTTGGATGGCTTTTTTTCTGATTTTAATTTTTTCTTCCGTGCTTTTAGGAAGTTTGAAGGCGTTTATAACCTCTTGGTATCCTTTTGCATCCTCTTCGGCCAGCTCAAACAGATGTGTCTTTATCTTTCCGAGTGCCTGGAATATATTTTTGAATTGTTCGTCAGCGATTTTATCGTTCCCCCGGCCTATAGAGAGTTGGGCGACCATTTCCATTAGAGAAACTGCCATGGCGGCGGAAACACATGATGCACTTCCACCTCCTGGAACAGGTTTTTGAGATGCCAAATCTTCAAAAAAGCGGTTAAGATCCATCTATTCTCTCCTTTTTATATAAGTTTGGTGTGTTTGTAGCAGGAAGTTTTAGAGGGATCAATAGAGGGATACCTGGGCTGGTTTATTCTTTTTTAAGGTTGTCAACAAGCACTTGACATATAAAGGTTTTTCATGTAGCTTGTTAGAAGTTTTTGTGGTGGGTGTGGCTCAGCTGGTTAGAGCACTGGGTTGTGGCCCCAGAGGTCAAGGGTTCGAGTCCCTTCACTCACCCCAATGGCTTAACCTTGTTAGGAGGCGGAATTGATCGTTCAATGTCCTTCCTGCCAAAGCCGTTTTTCCGTTGATTCTTCGAGAATTAACAGCCCCTTATTAAAGGGGCATTGTTCGGTATGTGGGCATACCTTTACCCTGTTGGATAACGCAGTTGAGGATATGGAAACAGCGGCTTTAAGAGACCGGCTTGAGGAAGAGCGGGCCAGAAGAGCAAAGAATATTTTAGGGAGTTTTGGGGGTGTCTACGGCCTGCCTCACTTTGAAGCTAAAAGGGAAAAAGAAACGACAGAGGAAGTTGAAGAAGGAAGTGCTGAAGAAGCCTCCCTGGGAATCTCTGGTTTGAAAGAAACAGAATCTGAACCGGAGATGGGTGAAAAAGCGGAGATGGCGACCCCACCTGTCTTTCCTGCGGAAGAGGGGGGGGAGGGGTTTGAGGAGGAGGAAACAATTATCCAAGAAGTTGAGACAGGTGAGGATGAGGAAGAAGGGATAGAAACGGAAGCTAAGGAAAAACTTGAAATTGAAACAGAAACTGGGATTGAAGACAGGTCTGAGGTCGAAGCCGAAACAGTGCAAAGACCTGTTTTTGAGGAAGCATTGAGTAAAGAATCAGGAGGGGAACCTTTACAGGCTGAAGCAGGTTTGGAAAGGGAGGCAGGAGAGGGGGCGGAAGAGAAAAAAGATGAGGAGGAATTGGGTGTTTCAATAGGTGAGACATTAGAACCGTTCGAAAGGCCTAAGCGTTCCAGCCTGCTACCTGTCCTTGTTGCTATTCTGATAGTTTTATGTATTGGCGGAGGGGGTTGGTATTTGTATAGAACGGGGGTCTTGACGTCACCCCACAGCATTACGGGCAAATTTATAGAGAAGATAAATGCCATCCGTGGCAAATCTGCCCTGATGTTTTTTAATCTGAAAAATGAGCAGGAGCCGGCCCTTGACGGAAGGTTTTTTACTGTCAGAGGGGTGGTACAAAACAAACAGAAAATATCGGTTTCCTATGTTCCCTTGAGAATTAAAATCTTTGACGCCAAAGGCAAGATCATTATGACGGGACGTACGGTGGCAGGCAGGATTTTAAAGGCTGAGGAAATATCTAAAATGACGGTTGGGAGTGTACTCAAGACCTATCAGTCGCTGGTGGATCAGAACCGGAAATCTTCCGGTCAAATAAAGCCGGGTGGGAAGCTTCCCTTTCTTTTCCTGTTTGACCTGAGCAAGTTTCCAAGAAAAGCAGCTAAAACCTTTCAGGTCGAGATATTAAAGGCTTCCTGAGATCTGCATCTTACGAAGCGTTTGAGGTTTTATCTCTGAGCCGAGGGGCTTAGAGAGTTTTCTCATTTACCTTGAGTGGGTGGGCCAAAATGGCAAGGAGTCGTTCCAAGGCTGAGATTTTTACCCCAAGTTTAACCTCATTCCAGACACAACAGCAGTGATATCAGGTGGTTGTGTTTAATCGACCAGATTTATGGTCACTACATCTTTACCTCTTAACCTTCGTGCGTTTCAAGGGAGCGCTGGTAATTCCCAGTGCATTATTTTCATTCTAATTCAACAGGGTATTAATTGTCCATGGCCATGAGACGATGGAGTGGATACGCTCATGATCAAGTTCTAAGTTCCGCAATGATTCCTCCAAGTGATCTTCCAGGGGATTGAGACTATTAAACACGCGATGATGGAAAGATTTCTCTCGGCGCCGCCCCCCTTGTGGCAATTTCTTCACTGTGCATCTTCCCCCAGATCGTGTAAAACGCACGCGCAAACAGCAGGCCCGTCCCTTAGAAACCCCTATCGCCTTGGCTGTCTGTTCCATGGTAACCCCGAACTCCAATGGGAAATAGACCGCCTGGGCTTGCCTGAGTTCCTCTGCCGTTTTAGCCTTGGACAATAGCTCCCTTGCCTTATCCAATATCTCCTTTCCTCCAGCTCTCCTTGCCATATGCCCACCTCCCGTTAAGTTGAACATATCATGTCACTTGTGACTTAGAAATGGAATGACCCCGTCAATTTCACTGGGTAAACTCTGCGGATTAGCGTTTCCCCCGTTTATTTTTGGTGGATTTGGTGGTTAATATTTATGATCCATCTACGCCTGCCCTGCCTACCCAACGGAATCTGTTTCTGCTTTTATTAAGCAGGGGTAAATTCGTGTCCCGATTATAAAACATCATCGGTGTGTTACCTCTAATTCAGGGGCCCACAGGCTTGCTCCACCACATCAAGGAGCTGCCCGCTCTCGATAAGCCCTCGTATCGCCCGGATGTCCTCATGATAGCGGCGGTCGGCCTTAATGGGTGGAACAACTTCCCGAATTAGTCGGTAGGCCGCCTGTATTCCGATTCCCGGCTTCATGGGTTCCAAAAAATACAACCCCTGGGTAGAGGACAGAATCTCCATAGCCAAGATATGCTCCACGTTTTCAATAATTTCGTGGACCTTCCGCGCCGCGGTCGTCCCCATGCTGACATGGTCTTCCTTGTCCGACGAGGTAGGGATGGAATCTACACTCGCGGGAGACGCCAGTATCTTGTTTTCTGAGGCCAGAGCAGCCGCCGAAACCTGAATCATCATCAGTCCCGAATGCAACCCTCCCTTGTCCGTCAAAAACGGAGGGAGTTCACTAAATACCGGGTTAAGAAGCTTTTCGATACGGCGTTCAGAAATACCCCCAAGCTCACTCATGGCGATTCCCATGAAATCTAGTGCAAAAGCCACGGGCTCACCATGAAAGTTTCCCCCTGACTCCACCTTATCCTTTTCTGGAAAGACAAGGGGATTATCCGTCGCCGCGTTAATTTCAATTGTCAGGACATTCCGAACATATCTCAAGACATCACGAACCGCCCCATGCACCTGCGGAATGCAACGAAGGGAGTAGGCATCCTGGATGCGGGGGCAATCCTTGTGTGAGATGGTAATTTCGCTTTCCTCCATCAGTTTATGGAAGTTTTTTGCCACCTCCATCTGTCCCGGATGGGGACGGACCGCCTGGATATCGGTGTCAAACGCTGTCAGGGTCCCCCGCAGGGCATCCAGCGTAGCGGCCCCCACAATATCTGCCACCTTCGCCAGCCTTTCTGCCTTGAGTAGCCCCAGGACACCCACTGCTGTCATCGTCTGGGTCCCATTGATCATCGCCAGCCCTTCCTTTGCCTTCAGGCGAATCGGGGAAATTCCCGCCTTGCTCAAGGCCTCGCCTCCCGGCATCCTCTGCCCCTGGAAAAAGGCCTCCCCTTCGCCTACAAGGACTGAGGCCAGATGCGCCAGGGGAGCCAGATCACCCGAGGCCCCTACCGACCCTTTCTGTGGAACGACTGGGTGAACATGATGATTCAACAACTCCACAAGTTTCTGTACAAGCTCGAGACGCACTCCCGAATTTCCGCGGGCAAAAAAATTGGCCCTCAGAACCATCATGCCCCTAACTTCCTGCTCGGAAAAAGGTTCCCCCACACCCGTGCAATGGCTTCGGATTAAATTCTCCTGAAGCTGTTCAATCTGATCGGCATTGATGACCACGTTAGACAAGGCCCCAAACCCCGTGTTAATCCCATAGATACGTCTCCCTTCCCGGATCGCCTTTTCTACACAGCGTCGTGATGCATGGATGCGCTCTATCGCCTCTTCATCAATTTCTACGCGGGCACCATGCACAGCGACCTTCCTTACCGCTTCTGGTTCCAGGTTAAAACCATCCAGTACGATCGTTTCATGGCTCATACTTCATCTCCAATTTCTTCTCGTTCACCCACCCATTCTTCAGACATTGCGTCCTATTCCCTAGATGTTACCGGTTATGGAACCCATGCTCCATAGCCTTGAAAAAATCCCTGTAAACTTTATAAGGTTCCGTCTCCTCGTAATCGATTTTTTTTATGGGAATGCTGTTGAAGTCATAGATAACCGCCCCCGGGCATGAGAGCAATATGGGGGAATGGGTCGCAATGATGAACTGGGCATGCCCCGCCTGACCCATTTTGTCAAGAAGATCGACCAACGACAGTTGACTCCTTGGGGATAGGGCCGTCTCCGGTTCATCCATGAAATAAAC
>JALTEW010000202.1 GCA_027073795.1 bacterium
GTTTCTCCACATTGACCTTGCCGGCCAAAATCATTTTCGATAATTCGTTCAACACTTCGCGCTGGATAACTCTTTTCAGCGGACGGGCACCGAACTGCGGGTCGTAACCCATGTCGGCCAGCTTGTTGACCGCGGCTTCTGATATTTCCAGTTTAATGTTGTTCTTTGACAGCATTTCCTGTGTACGAATAAACTGCAATTTCACAATATCGTGAATCTCATCACGCGAAAGTGGTTTGAACATGATGATTTCATCAATCCGGTTCAAAAACTCAGGACGAATGGTCTTCTTCAACAACTCAAAAACTTCATTCCGCGTTTGGTCAACCACCTGATTCTCATTAGAATCATTCATCTTGCTGAAACTTTCCTGAATCAAATGCGAACCAATGTTCGAGGTCATGATAATGATGGTATTTTTAAAATCTACCACACGGCCTTTGTTGTCGGTCAGACGGCCATCGTCCAACACCTGCAACAGGATGTTAAACACATCGGGATGTGCTTTTTCAATTTCATCGAGCAAAACCACCGAATAAGGTTTCCGCCGCACGGCTTCGGTAAGCTGGCCGCTTTCATCATAGCCAACGTAGCCGGGAGGCGCTCCTACCAGTCGCGACACGGTATGGCGTTCCTGGTATTCAGACATGTCGATACGCACCATGGAATTCTCGTTATTAAACAGAAATTCCGCCAGTGCCTTGGCAAGCTCCGTTTTTCCCACTCCGGTCGTACCGAGAAAGATAAACGAACCGATGGGACGTTTTTCATCCTGCAATCCGGCACGACTGCGACGGATGGCATCGGCAATAGCCTGGATGGCATCTTCTTGTCCCACCACACGATTATGAAGCTCATCTTCGAGATGCAGCAACTTCTCACGTTCGCTTTGCAGCATGCGGTTTACCGGAATACCGGTCCATTTGGAAACCACCTCCGCCACCTCTTCAGCCGTCACTTCCTCGTTAATCATGGGCTTGTCACCCTGCAATTCTTTTAGTTTACCTTTTAATTCTTCAACCTCCAATTCAGCTTTCTGTATTTTTCCGTAACGCAATTCGGCTACCTTTCCAAAATCACCATCCCGCTCGGCATGTTTGGCTTCGAGTTTATAATCCTCAATAGCTTTTTTATACTGTTGGATTTTCTCTACCACCTCTTTTTCTGCCCGCCATTTTGCCTGCAAATCATTACGGGTTTCGTTCAAATTTGCCAATTCTTCGTTGATGCGGGATTGTTTGATTTTATCCTTTTCCCGCTTAATAGCCTCTTTTTCAATCTCCAACTGACGGATACGCCGTTCGACAGTTTCCAGCTCTTCCGGAAGAGAATTGATTTCAAGACGTAGTTTAGCGGCCGATTCATCAATCAGATCGATGGCTTTGTCGGGCAGAAAACGGTCGGTAATATAACGTTGCGACAACTCTACCGCTGCAATAATGGCTTCATCGAGAATCCGAACCTTGTGGTAAGTCTCATAACGCTCTTTCAGCCCGCGCAAAATGGAAATAGCCGAATCGGTATCGGGTTCATCAACCATTACCAACTGAAAACGGCGTTCCAACGCTTTGTCTTTTTCAAAAAATTTCTGATACTCTTTTAAGGTCGTGGCGCCAATGGCCCGCAGCTCTCCACGAGCCAGCGCTGGTTTCAGAATATTGGCGGCATCCATGGCTCCTTCTGATTTTCCCGCACCCACAAGGGTATGGATTTCATCAATAAACAAAATGATTTCGCCATCAGAATCAACCACTTCTTTTATAACAGCTTTCAATCGTTCTTCAAACTCGCCTTTATATTTTGCACCGGCCACCAGTGCGCCCATGTCCAGCGAAAACAACCGTTTTGTCTTTAGGTTTTCCGGTACATCGCCATTTACAATACGGTGGGCAATGCCTTCGGCAATGGCCGTTTTCCCCACACCGGGTTCGCCAATCAGTATCGGGTTATTTTTGGTACGCCTCGATAGAATCTGCAGCACACGCCGGATTTCATCATCACGGCCAATCACCGGATCCAGCTTTCCATTGGCGGCCATTTCATTCAGGTTGCGGGCATAACGATTCAACGCGTTGTACTGGTCTTCGGCACTTTGGCTGTTGACCGTGGAGCCTTTCCGTAAATCCTTTATGGCTGTAATCAGGGCTTTTTTTGTTATTCCGTTGTCTTTCAGGAGATCAGATGCCGTACTCTTAACTTCGAGCAAAGCCAGCAACAGATGCTCCACCGAAACAAATTCATCTTTGAATTCGGCAAGATAGGTTTGTGCCTTTTGTAAAACCTCGTTGGTATCACGCGACAGGTAAGCCTCTCCGCCCGAAACCCTGGGTAACGACTCAATAATGCGATCCACGGCCTTTGAAAAGACCGGATAATCTACATTGAGTTTTTTTAGCAGGAAAGGCGTTGCATTTTCATCGACAAGCAAAATCCCTTTTAACAAGTGGATATTCTCAATAGCCTGCTGCCCATGCTGCATGGCCAGCTCTTGCGCTTTCTGCAAAGCTTCCTGCGATTTTATGGTGAATTGATTTAAGTTCATATTATAT
>JALTEW010000203.1 GCA_027073795.1 bacterium
TCAATCAGAAACTGACTGGTAACGTCATGAGAGGAAAAGGTATACCCAGCCGTTGGAGGATCGAGGGAGATAGCGGGATTCATGTCTGTGGTGAGGAACCTGGACCCAACGGCGTTAATATCCACGCTGACGCCCTTGGATATCTCTACGCGGATCCGCTCGCTGTTCCCGAAATAGGTCCCTGAAACGTCAAAGGGCGCCCGGTTTGTGATACTTCCTCCAAAGACATAATTCTCCCCCACCTGGGTATTGGCGAGGTTGATCATCTGTCTCAACAACCCTTCAACTTCCTGCGCCGTTCCCCTTCGTGACGTAGCATCCGCTGTATCTGATGCCTGGGAGATAGCGAGAGATTTGGCGCGGGAAACGAGATTTCCCATGTTGCTCATCACACTGTCTATCTGATTGACCCATGTGTTCCCAAAGCTCACGTTCCTGAGGAAACGGTCGATATTTGACACGATGGTTCGGTAGTCAAGGGTTTTAATGGCGCCCAGGGGATCATCCGAAGGGCGATTGATCCGTTTCCCGGAAGAAAGCCTTTCCTGAACATCCTGAAGTTTAGAGGCGTTATCGAGCATATATTTCAGCAGCCGGTCATAGGTGGATTTGTTTGTGACCCTGTTAATCATTTGTATCCCCCGCTATATGAGATTCATTAACTCTTTCATCATTTCATCAATGACAGAAATCATCTTTCCGTTGGCACTGAAGGCCTGTTGATATTTGATGAGGTTCATCATTTCCTCGTCAAGCGAGACCCCGGAGATGGATTCGCGCCTTTGGTCAAGCTGGTCTTTCATGGCCTGGTAGTGATTGACCCGGTTTTTTGCCGCCTGAGACTGAATACCGACATCCCCCACGACCCCATTATAGAATTCATCAATGGTCGCAGTGCCACCCCGCATAACGTTCTGGTGCTGAAGGGTTGCCAGTGCCAGCGCGTTTCGATTATCTCCGGGCAGGTCTTCCTCCGCGGTTGCCGCGGCGATCTTGTTGGTATCATTGACGATGTCAGGATTGACACCCATCATCCCGCTCGCACCGTTAGTGCTGCTGATGGTAAACTGGTCCCGCGCCTGGGGTCCCCCGCCGGGGCCGTCAGCGATTCTATACCGAATGCCTTCAAAGTAGACATCCGCCCCCGATGTGTATTGAAATGTATGATCTGCGGCCGTGTCACTCACGCCTGCCTGTCCCGGGGCCAGGGTATCATTCGCCGTGAACCCCAAGGTGGGTGCGGCGCTGGAACCTGCCCAGTTCAGGGTCAGGTTATTGGAGTTTCCGTCGTCGTTTTTGATGATAAAATGCTGGTTTTCCTTGTCCCATGTCACGGTATAGGTCTGCCCCGTGCCTGAATTCGCCTCTAACTGGGTTTTAATCTCCTGGGCCAGCTGGTCCCCGGTATAGGCCCCCGCTGTCAGAGTCATGGTTGTGTTGCCGCCTCCGTCGTCAAAGACAATCTGGTCATTGTCCCCAGCCCGAATTTGAAAGCCTGTGATTTCTCCGGTCCGTTCGTTGGTTATCTGGTAAGTAGCCGGTGCCTCAAATTGAATGCGATAGTTGTCACGGGTAAGGACGGTTGGGTCGTAAATCGCGCCCGTGATATCGGCATCCCCCTGGTTGTTATAGGCGTGTCCGAAAGAGGCCTGTAGCGGGTTGAAAAAGTTCATGTTGGTACTACCATCCAGGCCATACCCAAGGTAATGCAGCTTGTTCACTTCATTGACAATGCCCCCGGCAATCTTGTCAAGCTCTTTTATCTTGTCCGGGATAATCTTGTCCCGCATGTCCAGATATCCCTTTAGCTTGCCGCTCCTAATCGCATCGGTGATATCCGTTGCCCCACCGTTCACGCCTTCCCAGGTTATTCGGTAAAAGGCGTGATTCGTTGGGTCTTCGGTAACATCGAGGTGTGTGGAAAAGACGGATTGCACGAGGGTTCGCCCACCCCCTGTAAAGACATTGAGTTCCCCGGAACCGTTTTCGAAATAATGGACATCAACCCAGCTTGCAAGCTCACGAAGTTTCAGGTCTCGCTGGTCCCGGAGGTCGTTGGGGTTCTCGCTGCCACTCTGGGCCTGGGCAATCTGTTTGTTAAGACCGGCGATTTCATCCGAGAGGCGATTTATCTCCGACACAGCATATTTTATCTGTCCGTTTGCGTCTTTTTGTAACTGAAAAAGGTTATCATAGGTATGATTCATTTCTGTGGAGAGTTCCTGGGCGTTTGCGATGAGGGCCGAACGGGAGGCAGCATTGGTCGGGTCATTTGAGAGTTGCTGCCATGCATCCCAGAAGTTGGTTATGGCACTATGGAGGGAGTGATCGCTACTCTCGTTGAAGATGGATTCAACCTGGCTCAGCATATCATTTTTGGCTTGCCAGTAACCGAGGGGTTGCAGCTCATTGGTAATCTGGACGCCTAAAAACCGGTCATATGAGCGCGTGATGGCCTTTGCCTTGACTCCTCCCCCCAATTGGCCAGGGAGGTAGTCCATAGGCATGTTAGCCTCAAGTTGGAGGGACTGGCGGGAATATCCTTC
>JALTEW010000204.1 GCA_027073795.1 bacterium
CTCCCGTTCTGACCGGGTGGATCATTACCTGGTCATTTCGATATGAGAAAGGTTAAAGATAACGTTTGACATGCCTTCAAATCTGAAGTATAAACGCAGAAAGTAAAGAGCCGAACAAAAGGAGGGTCCTTCTTTGGCACAGTACAGTGATGATTTTAGAGATGATGAGATGGTTTATGATCTCATTTTAACCAACATCGTTCACCAGAACGCATTGGTAGACCTTCTTGTCAAGAAAGGCCTTATTACCCGGGAGGAGTTGCGGGAGGCCTTGAAAGACAACGGAATGGTCGTAGAGGAAGAAAGGATTTTCCCGGAAAAGCCCAAAAGGTTCCAATAGGCCTGACACTTCAATTACCTCATCGCTTCAAAAAGTCCATAAATGTTCTAATGCCTTCTTTTTTTCGGGAGGGGAGGTTTGGCCCATGTCGGCGTTGTCAAAAAGATTCTGCATCCTCAGCTGATTACAGAACAATTACAGAGAGAATACCAACTAATCTACACCTCAAAGCAGCATGGGTTCATGCATTTACACCAGAGAAACGATTTTAAAGCCTTTTTACAATGAACTAAGGTAACATAAATAAGCACATGAGATTTCTCAGCGGGGAGAGCTATTTTTCATCACTTCGTAAAAGGATAAAAGCAGGGTAACAAGGTCGAAAATGGGGCGTTTAACCTGCTCCTGAATCTTCAGGCGATAGGGGGACAAGTTTGTGCACTCGAGGATAAGGGCAGGACTGTCTGGAGAATTCTTCAAAAGTTTCTTCGCAACCTTTGTCACCTCTCCCTCCAGCGTCTGGGAATTTAAGGGGACTGTTTCCCCCATAATTGCCTGGTTGAAATGGGTTGCGTTATCCATTCCGGCAATTGTCACAGGAATATCAGCCGCCCCCACTCCTTCAAAATGGGCCTTGCTCAAATGCACCTTCGAGGCGGTGAGAATCCCGATGGGTCCCCGTTGCCCCATGACATGATAAAGCAAAGGAAGTTGCAGCAGAGAGGAAGAAACAAAGGGAACTTCCAGCGCCTCGGCGATCTCTTTCTGGAAGCTGGCAAGAAATCCGCAACTGGTAGTTATTAAGGTGGCCCCCTGCTCTACAAGATGCCACCCTGCTTCGATAAACCTGGAAATGAGAGATGTGTCCCCCCTCGCGATTACGCGCCTTACATCCGCTCCTTTCACGGTTCGGTAGACAACGGGAAAAGGGAAGGTGTGGGGATATCCAATATCCCCGAGAATCCGGATGAAATGGGTATCAAGCATCAAAACGCCCAGCTTAAATGGTTCTTTATGCCCTTGATCGTTCATTCTATCCCCCTGGCAGCGCTCTGATTCAATTGATTATAAAGGGAGACCTGCTTTTTCAAGCTGAGACGTTTCCGGGCTGGTTTCACGTTTAGGCACAAACGGCAGCGGTTTTCGCTACACCGCTGACAGAAATGACAGTCAGGGCAGGGATGCTTTCTCTTGGAGAAGGGTGTTTCCATGAATTCAATTTCGCATGAATGGTAAGTGTATTATCTGCCAGCACACACAAATGTTATCCAAATTTTCCCGTAACGTAGTCTTCCGTAATCTTTTCAGAGGGAGCGGTGAAAATTTTCTTAGTCCGGTCAAATTCAATCAGTTCTCCCAGGTACATCAGGCCTGTTTCGTCGGAAACACGCGCTGCCTGCTGCATGTTGTGTGTGACAACCACGACGGTGTATTTGCGTTTCAGTTCAAGCATCAACTCCTCGATTCTCAAGGTAGAGATGGGATCCAGTGCGCTGCACGGTTCGTCCATCAAAACGATTTCAGGCTTTACAGCGAGAAGCCTGGCGATACACAAGCGCTGCTGTTGTTCGTCAGAAAGCGTCAGGGCGTTTTTGTTCAGTTCATCCTTCAGGCTTTCCCACAAACCAACCCTTTTCAAGGAATCCTCGACGATCCTGTCGAGGGTGTCTCGCTTCTTTTCACCCATGACCCTCGGCCCAAAGGTGATATTGTCCCGAATGGATAGGGGAAAGGGGTTGGGACGCTGGAAAACCATTCCAACCTTCTGCCTCAACCTCACAAGATTGACATCACCTTTCGTAATATCTACCCCCTCGAAGAATATTGCTCCCTCGGTTTTTACGCCTGGGATCAAATCATTCATCCGATTGAAGGAACGGAGCAGGGTTGATTTTCCACAGCCGGAGGGACCAATCAGTGCTGTGACGGTATTCTTTTTGATGGACAGACTCAGGTCTTTCAGCGCGTGGAACTCCCCGTAATAGAGATTGAAATGCTCTACGATTAGGGCATGCTCCGCCATTAGCCAAATCTCCCCGCGATATAATCATCCGTTTTCTTCTCCCGAGGTATGGTAAACACCTGGCTGGTTTTGCCAGTTTCTATCAGCTTTCCCATGAGGAAAAAAGCACACCGATCCGTAACCCGTGCAATTTGCTTGGTGTTATTGCTAACCAGGACAATGGTGTGGTGCTTCTTCAGTTCCTTCATGGCCTCTTCAATCCGGAAGGTCGAAATGGGATCCAAGCCGGATGTCGGTTCGTCAAGCAGTAGGACATCTGGTGACAAGGCCATGGCCCGAGCGATACAGAGGCGTTGTTGCTGCCCCCCCGAAAGTTTCTGGGCCGGTTTATGCAGGCGGTCCCTTACCTCATCCCAGAGAATGGCTGCCTTCAGCCCCTTCTCCGCCGCTTCCTGGAGGAGAGACTTATCTTTGATGCCTTGAATCCGCAGTCCGTACACAAGGTTTTCAAAGATACTCATGGGAAGCACGACAGGAGTGGCAAAAACCATCGAAACCTTGCGGCGCAAAGGTGTGGGATTAACCTCTTCCGACAGAACATCCTCTCCCAGAACATAGAGGTGTCCCTGGGTTTCCACCCGCTCTCCACGAAAGGTATGGTTAATCAATCTTAGAAAGGAGGTTTTTCCCCCCCCCGAAGGTCCCATGACCCCAAAAATTTCATTTCTGTAAATCTCAAGGCTGATCTTGCTGAGAATCGACTTCCCATCAGCCTTCAGATAGATATCTTTAGACTCAATTAAGGGAGAAATCATTTCCTACGTTCGTCCTTTCACAAAGCGGTACATCAGGTAATAGGAGATAATGTTAATGAAAAGGATGGAAAATACCAGCACAGCCGCCGTCGCGTAGGCATTTGCCATGGAAATTCCTTCCCGTGCAAGGATATAAAAGTGGACCGCCATGCTTCTACCGGAATCAAAAACGGAAAAGGGCGTTCTCAGAGAAGTTCCCAAGGTAAATATCACGACCGCTGTTTCCCCTATTCCCCTTCCGATGCTCAAAATAACCCCTGTCAGGATGCCTGGAGCCGCGTTGGGCAAAACCAAACGGGTAACCCCCTGCCATTTGGATCCTCCCAGGACCTCATTTACATCCCGATACGCCTGGGGTACCGCCTTGATCGCCTCTTCCGAGGTACGGATGATAACGGGAAGAATCATGATGGCAAGGGAAATCCCACCGGAAAGGACACTCCATCCAAAACCAAGCTTGATGACAAATAGAATAAATCCGAAAAGGCCCAGAATGATGGATGGCACACCAGCCAGACACTCTGTCCCAAAACGAATGACCTTGGTCACTTTCCCTTCAACGGTATATTCCGTAAGGTAAATCGCGGTTCCCACCCCTAGCGGGATCGCAAAAACAAGGGAGACAAGCAGCAGGTAAACAGTGGAAACGATGGTAGAAAAAATTCCCCCGGCCCGGCCCATGTCCATAGGGTTGTCCAGAAGGAAGCGGACCGTGATGTGGGGAAGCCCCTTAACCATAATCACCGCGATGATAAAAAACAGAATGGCCAGGGCGAGGAAGGCCCCTGATATCATCAGGCCCAATGCCACACGTTCTGCGCGTTTTGGCGTCATCTCAGATGTTTCCTTTGCGCGAACAGGGTTGCGATCATATTTAATGCCATCACAAAGAAAAAGAGAACGATGCCTGTGGCAAACAAGGCCTGACGGTGCATCCCGCTGGCATAGCCCATCTCCAGGGCGATATTGCTGGTCAGGGTTCGGATGGGATCCAGGGGAGACAAGGGAATCTTCAGGGCGTTTCCGGCTATCATGATAACAGCCATGGTTTCCCCTACGGCCCGTCCCATCCCAAGCACCAGGGCCGTGATGATTCCGGACTTGGCTGCATGAACCGTCACCATATAGGTTGTTTGCCAGCGCGTTCCCCCTAAAGAAAAGGCGGCCTCCCGATACGAATTGGGAACAGCCACCAGGGCGTCCACGGAAATGCTGATAACTGTGGGCAAAATCATAATTCCAAGTATGATACACGAGGTGAGCAGGGAAAGGCCAGGTCCTCCCAGATAGTCGCGCACCAGTGGAACGAGATAGACCACCCCTAAAAACCCGTAAACGACAGAGGGAATGCCTGCCAGAAGCTCCAGGGCTGGTTTGATAATGGTACGCAACCGGGAAGATGCGAATTCAACCAGGAAGATGGAACACATCAACCCGAGGGGGCCTCCAAAAAGGAGAGCGCCGATGGTGACCCAAAAGGAAGACACAATCATAGCAAAGATACCGAAATGTCCCCTTGTCGGTGACCACCGGGTACTGAGCAGGAAGTCCTTGAGCCCTACCTTCCAGATCATGGGAAGCCCTTCTACGAAGATGAACAGGGCAATAAGAAAGAGAGAAAAGAGGGACGAAAAGGCAACGACGAGAAAAATCCGCTGAATTATTTTTTCTTTTCGTCTGATGTCTGCTGCCGATGCTGACATAATTCACTTTCTCCGTGTATAATAGAAGAGGGGATCAGCCCTTCCTTTGCCAGAATTTTCTGCCCCTCCGGGGAAAGGACGTAACAGATAAAATGCAACGTCAATCCCTGGGGCCTTTTGCGGGTCAGGAATAAAAAAGGCCTGAAAAAACGGTAGCGCTTTGCCTTGATGGCCTTTACAGAGGGAACAACTCCATCCAGAGCAACGGCTTTAACCTGCTGGTTGACCAGCCCGAGAGAGATATACCCGATGGAATAAGGATCCGTAGCCACTAGCTCACGAACAGACCCGTTGGAATCCTCTACGATACACCCGGGATCAATTTCAACCTTTTCCATCGCCAGTTCTTCAAATGCACCTCGCGTTCCGGACCCCTCTTCCCGGGTAATGGTCGTAATCCGGTGGTCCACGCCACCTAACTGCTTCCAGCTTAATATTTTTCCGGAATAGATGGCTCTCAGCGTTTCGGTCGCAAGGTTTTTAAGGGGATTTTGAGGATTTACGATTACGGCAATGCCATCATAGGCGACGGGTATCTCAAAAAGTCCTTTCTCTTCCGGGTGCAGGTTCCGGCTGCTCGTCCCAATGTTGGCAATACCCGTCTGGGCAGACCTGATCCCCGCTGTACTCCCTCCCCCTTGAACATTAACAACCACGTTCGGGTTTTTCACCATGTAAATCTCCGCAAGTTTTTCCGCAAAAGGCTGAACAGAGGTTGAGCCGGCAAGGATGATAGAGGTATACCCTCTTCCCTTCTTAGGAGAATCTTTATCTCTGCATCCTGAACCTGCTCCGATAAGAGCGATCAGACATAGAAAACCGATGGTTTTTCGAAAAAGTGCTTCCAAAAAGTACGTTCCTATATGATCTTCTGGTGCCGGACAACTGTCCCCTTCATCATGAAAATCGCCTGCTCTGCCACGTTAACCGCATGATCCGCTGCTCGCTCCAGATGCTTACTTACCATCATGATCTTCATTGCGGCAGAGACCTTTTTGGTATCTTCCATCATGTAAGTTAGAAGTTCACGAGCGATTTGGTGATTGAGTTGGTCAACCTCCTCATCACGCTCGATGACCTCCATAGCAATCGCTTCATTCTTGTTGATATAGGCATCCAAGGCACCTTGTATCATCCAACGGACATCCTGATCCATTCTTGGAACATCAATGTATGGTTTAAGCTGTGGTTCCTTGTTCAAATCCAGGGCGCGTTCCGAGATGTTCACAGCTAAATCCCCTATCCTTTCAAGGTCCACATTGACCTTCAAACCCGTGGCGATAAACCTCAGGTCCCCACCTGCTGGTTGGCGAAGGGCAATCAGGGAAAGACAAATTCCGTCTATCTTTACTTCAAGCTCGTTCACAAGGCGATCGTTTTCAATAACTTGGCGCGCAAGGTCCGAATCTCTCTCCACTAAGGATTTGACAGAGGTAGCGATGGCTTCCTGAACCATTTCGCCCATTGTCAGGATCTCGTCTTTGAGGTTTTTCAGCTCCCTGTCAAACGTTCTCAGAATATGTGGATTGTTCATTTTGTGCCCCCTTTTAAAACAAGATCCTAACAAATTCCTAACACAGAAACCAGTCCCTTTTCAAGACATGTCTTGTAAATTGACGCGTCCAGTCATTTGTCGTAAGTAGGGAACGGAAAACGTTTTGGCAATGGCAGATTCTATTCGTGGAAAGGTCATGACCCTTAAGCAGTTTATCGGTTTTTATATTGCATGTCTTAGTCTTTCTGCAACGTTTGCCCACCGATTACTCACTGTTTTTCCTTGCCAATGGGGGATTCAAATCATTATCTTCTTGACACAGGCTACAGGATTTTGTATGAGGCGGCAAAACAGATAGAATAGAAGTTTTATTAAATGAAAAGGAAAGGGGGTGAAACCGTTTCACCAAAAAACAAAAACAGGAGGTAAAAAATGGCAGCAAAGGTAGACATCGATAAGTGTACAGGATGTGGAACATGCGCAGAGGTTTGTCCCGTAGAGGCCATCACGGTCAATGACCACGCCGTTGTCAACGAAGATGAATGTGTCGAGTGCGGGACCTGTGTCGATGAGTGCCCCGAAGGCGCTATTACATTAGAAGAATAACCCACTCTCAGGGGGAAGCATGTGCTTCCCCCTTTAAGCCTGATGCATTCGCAAAAAGTCAAACGGTACTTTCAACCTTCAACTTTCCACCTTCCAACATTCTGATTTTTCACCCTTAAACTAAACCCTTGATCCTTTTATCGGGTCAATCAATTCAGATGGAGAAACAAGAGGAGCTGCAATTTATCGCTGAGGCAAAGAAGGGCAGACATGATGCCATACGCTATCTTGTGGAACGGTACGAAAAGGAAATTTTTTATTATATCTACAAAATGACCGGAAACACAGCGGATGCCAAGGACCTGACACAGGAGGTTTTTATTAAAGTTTTCAGAAAAATTAAGGGGTTCAGTGGTAAAAGTGCTTTTCGCACCTGGCTCTATAGAATTGCCACCAACCACACCCTCAATTTTCTCACACGGCGTCCTCCCTCAGGGGTGGAGAAACCGCTGGAACGGTTTTCCGACCCGTCCCCGACATCCTTGGACAGGGTCGAAAAAGCGGATCTTCACCATTTTATCCTGAACGCGATTGAAAACCTCCCGAAACAGCAAAAAGCCATTGTGACCCTTCGGGTTCAGGAGGGAATGACCTACTCTGAAATTGCGAAAATCCTTGGGCGTTCTGTTGGAAACTGCAAGGCGGCCTATCATAATGCCATCGTCAAACTAAGGAGGATGTTCAAAAATGAAGCGATCCTGTGAAAATATCCAGAAACTCATTATTGAAGCGGAGAGTGGAGATTCGCTCACCGCGGATCTTTACCGGGCGATCGAGGAGCACGTCGCTGGGTGCCCTTCCTGTCAGGCGTTCCAGCGTGACGTTGTCCTTCTTTTGAATGGCCTTAAGGGAAGGCCCCTTCCATCCTTGTCAGAAGGCTTTTTTGAAGAGATAAGAGAGAATGTATTGACAGCCGCGACGCGCTATAAAACACGCCGCCCGACATTCTGGTGGCGGATCCGGGAAAGAATACAGAATTTCTTCTCCTGGCGTCCTGTTCTTGCCCCTCTGGCTACAGGCATCCTAGGTATTTTAATCGGCATCATCGGAGCAACCGCCTGGATGCACCCGGCCTCCCGTATTTCGCAGCCACGCCTCGCTTTGAAGCAGAACATTTCACAAACCCGGGATAGCGGGGCACAGATACCCCCTTCCCCAGTGGTTGACGCGGTTCCATCTCCGGTCGAAATTGAGGAGTATATAGGCACTGAGAATGTTCTTGATTTCCTTGAAAACCAGGAGGCCCAGGCATTTCTCTCCTACTGGTCGAAAGAGTTGCCTGAGAGTCTTTTAGGACCGCCTTCCAGCGAAACGGGTTAACGTGCCGCCTTTTTCTTCTTCCCCAGGCCTTCCATTCCCCATGCCTTCAAAAGGTATTCTATCTTGCGCTTGCTGATCCCGAGAATCTCGGCGGCCTTTCCACGATGATATCCAACCGATTCGAGGGTTTTCAAGATCAAGGTCTTTTCAGCCTCTTTCAAGGTGATTCCCATTGGCAAAACCACATCCTTTCCCTCACTACCTGCCTGGCTTACCTGTTTTTTAATTGGTTCAGGAAGATGCTCAACCTGAATCAAAGGCCCTTGGCACATGATGACGGCGCGTTCA
>JALTEW010000205.1 GCA_027073795.1 bacterium
GAAGCGTGACTGTTATCGACCAAAAGGAGATGAAAAAGAAACGTATAGAGACTGTGGATGATGCGCTAAACAGCCTTGCAGGCATTTTTGTCAAGAGATCGAAAGGTCTCATGGATTCTGTCACATCCGTAAGAATGCGAGGTTTTAATGGCAACCAATACACCCTTATTTTGATGGATGGCCAGCCGCTAAATGACGCCTACACAGGCGGTGTGAATTGGGGCGCATTGCCTGTAGAAAATATTGAGCGGATCGAAATCATCCGTGGGCCGGCCTCGGCCCTCTATGGCGGCAATGCCATGGGCGGTGTGATCAATATCATCACAAAGACCCCGAAGAAACTGGGGTGCGAAGCAAGCGGAGGTTACGGATCTGATAACACCCGGCGCTATCGGTTCAGCGCCGGGGATCGCCTGTGGGATAAACTGAGCATTCGGATCGGATATGAATGGGAAGACACGGACGGGTATGAAACAATACCAGTCCGTGAGAGAATTAAAAACGGTACAGGAAACATCTCCGGTGGCTATCCCATGAACGACTTGTATGGCAAGCCTAAATACTGGGTCGTGGGCGATAAAGGCAAAAATGGGGCCAAGCGCTACGTCTTAAATGGAAAACTGAGCCTCGACTTTTCAGATACCGGGAGGCTTTCCTTTACAGCAGCCTCTGGAAATTACAAATACGATTACGGTTATCCACATACCTATATGGGCACCTTCAGCGGCAAGGCCATTGCGGGTCCCGGCAAGTACGCCCGGTTTCGGCCCAACGACTTCATCGGTTGGACGGGTATTGGCAAAAAGGAAACGGATACGTATACACTGGCCTTCAAGGATATCTTTGGGCCGGTAGAGGTCCACGCCCAGGCAGGAACATCTCACTTGTACGACCGCTATACCCTTGAATCGGGCTGGGGATCGGCCTTCTACAACAACTCTCCGGGTAAACTAAAGCGGACCAAAGCCAACAGCTGGTTCGGCGAGCTGCGGGGGACTTTGCCTTTGGGTGAATCCCATATCCTGACCTTAGGCGGCTCATATCGGACAGATGAGGCGGACACGAATGATTATAAAATCCCCTTTTACCGGAGCTATTCCGGCAGGGGACCGAGTACCTTTTACTCGGGTGGAAATTCCAGAACATGGGCCTTGTTCAGCCAGGATGAATGGAACATTATTGAACCATTGACCCTCTATCTTGGGCTTCGCTATGATGCCTGGCAGGTCTATGACGGTGCATCTGGAGCGCCGGGATCGGAAACCAAATATAAACACCATACAGACTCCGAACTGAGCCCCAAGGTCGCCGCCGTGTGGAAGGCGTTTTCTAATACCACATTGCGCGCTTCCGTTGGCCACGCCTTTCGTCCCCCAACAATCTACGAGCTCTATCGGACCTGGCATTGGTGGTCGACAACCTATCAGAGCAACCCGAATCTTTCTCCAGAAACCGTCTGGACCTATGAGCTGGGGATCGAACAATATCTTTTCAACAAAAGGACACGACTTACTCTGACAGGATACCGAAATGATATAGACGATCTGATTTATTACAGGACCGAAGGATCAACCAAGATCCGGTCCAACGCCGGAAAGGCACGAACCTATGGTCTGGAACTGGAGGCTTCTCAAAAGGTAACCGATTGGCTTTCACTCTGGGGTAATTTAACCTACACGCATGCCGAGATTACCAGTAATACGGCAGATCCGGCCAGTGAAAATAAACGGATCCCCGGCATTCCCAGGACCACCTGGAACATCGGCCTGGATACCCAGTACAAATGGTTCAAAGGCAGTCTCGTGGGTCGTTATTACAGCAAGATCTACAATCGCTCGGACAACAGGGACACCGAAGAGGGGGTATACGGCACGTATGAGCCGGCCTTTGTCATGGATGCGAAGCTGACCGTAACGCCTTTGAAGTGGATGGAGGTCGATCTTTCCGTAGACAATATCTTTGATGAAAAACACTACGAATATTACAAAACTAACGGCAGAACATTTTTTACCACGCTTACTATAAGATACTAATATGCGCATTTTCGACCTGTTGTCAAAAGTCCTTTTAATCGGGTGTCTTGCCGCCGGGTTTGTTCTGAACTGCTGTATGGCACCGGCTTTCGGGGCATCAATAGCCGTAATTGATGCCCTGGGCAGGACGGTGCGGATTCCTTTGCCTGTTCGAAGGATTGTGTCGCTAAATTCAGATGCATTAGAGGTTCTTTGTATCCTTAAGGCTAAGGGGCTCGTTGTGGGTGTAGATTCCCATGTCGCTCGGGAATCCCGATTCTGGGGTGATCTGGCAAAAAAGCCCAAGGTCGGCAGGTGGTCAGAGCCGAACCTCGAAAAAATCGCTTCACTTGTGCCTGACCTTGTTGTAGCCTACAGCCGCTGGCCAGGTCAGGTCCTGGAAAAAAAGATGGGTTCTTTCAAAATCCCTGTTCTTCGGCTCGACTGCTACAAGATTAACACGTTGGAACGGGAAGTTTCGGTCTTGGGACGGATATTAAACCGGCAAAAGGAAGCGTCACGTTTCTGCAAGTGGCAACATCTTTACATTAAAAAGATCCATAAAAAGATTGCACGAATTACAAGGCACACCACGGTTTATGTAGAGAGCTACACCGACTTTGTTAGTTGTGGTCCGGATTCAGGGGGAGACGAGATGTGCGCCCTCGCGGGAGGACACAATATCGCTACCGGCCTTTCCCTTCCCTATCCTCGAGTAACGCCAGAGTGGGTAGTATCCAGGAATCCGGATGTAATCATCAAGGCGGCCGCATACGCAAACGGGTATTCCCTTAAGAGTCCAAAACCCTTAAATATGCGCCGGGATGCTATCTTAAAACGGCCGGCTTTCAGTCATGTAAAGGCGGTTAAGACGGGAAACGTTCATGTACTTGATAGCAGCATTTGGTCTGGGCCGAGGGCCATAATTGGTTGTGCCTACATGGCCCGCTGGTTCTATCCCAAGCTTTTTTCTGATCTTAATGCTGAAGCGTTGCATAAGGAGTATTTTGAGACCTTCCTCGGCATTCCTTATCAGGGGATATATGTGTCAAAATGAGTGAAAGCGCTGAAATCCTCTGCCGGCGCTATAAAGCCCATTCACACCTTCGATGGCTTTTTTTAGTCTGCGCCACTTTCCTTCTCGTTATAGTAATGGCGATGGGGCTTTGTATCGGTGCCTCCGGTATGGGGTTTTGGGATGTCATCTCCTCCCTCTTTAAAGATACCGGCCGCGGCCACAGCATCATCTGGATGCTAAGGCTGCCCCGCATCATGATGGCGGCACTTGCCGGCTTCGGCCTGGGAGCGGCAGGTGCAGTTTTTCAGGTCATCCTGCGTAACCCGCTCGCCTCACCTTATACCCTTGGTGTTGGGTCTGCTGCGGGTTTTGGGGCGGTGAGCGTCATCCTTTTTTTCGGAGACGGCTTTCATAGCTTAAGCACCGCCTCAAGCGCATTTCTGTTTTCCATGATCTCTGCGGCATTTATCCTGGCGATCGCTAAAATGAAGCGTGCTACCTCAGAAACCATGATCCTGACCGGTATTGCCCAGATGTTCCTGTTTTCCTCCCTCACCGCCCTTTTCCAATACATGGGCACTACGGAACAGGTTTCGGAAATCGTGTTTTGGTTTTTTGGAAGCCTTTCCAAGGCGGGATGGAAGGAGATCGGCCTTTCTTCATTAATGATTATCCTTCCCCTTCCGGTCCTCCTGCGGCACGCTTGGGATTTTAACCTCCTTTCCTCCGGAGACGAATCGGCCCTGGCCCTTGGTGTAAACGTGAATCACTTGAGGATGTCAGCAGTGGCGGCCGCCTCCCTCATGGCAGCCGGCGGCATCTGTTTTACCGGGGTCATTGGATTTGTAGGGCTTGTGGCCCCCCATATCACACGCATGGTGATCGGAAATGACCACCAGTTTCTCCTGCCGGCCTCGGGTATCGTGGGGGCCGTGATTGTCGTTGCAGCAGACACGCTTGGAAGGACCATCTGGGCGCCCCAGGTGATACCTATCGGGATTGTGACCTCCTTCATCGGGGTGCCGTTTTTCTTCTATCTCCTGATGAGGCGATCCAGGGAGTATTGGTGATGCTAAAGGTAATAGACCTTTTCTTTGGATATAACGGAGCACCAGTGCTTAGAGGCATTGAGCTCAGCGTGGAAAAAGGAAGGATCCTAAGTATTGTCGGCCCTAACGGTGCAGGCAAGACCACTCTGCTTAAATGCATCACCCGTATCTTAAGACCTGTAAAGGGGTCCGTCCTTTTGGATAGAATGGACACAACTCGCATGCCTCGCAAGGAGCTGGCAAAATACCTGGGATATGTGTCCCAAAGGGTGCCCATTAAGTTCCCTGTGAGCGTTTTTGATACGGTCCTTTTCGGGCGGAGGCCATTTATTTCCTGGCGGCCCTCCCAAAAGGATTTGGAGCGAACCGCAGAGATCATAGAGGAAATGAACCTTACGGATTTTGCTATGCGAGACATAAATGAGATAAGCGGTGGGCAACAACAGAAGGTGCTCCTTGCCAGGGCCCTGGCACAAGATACACCCTACTTGTTGCTGGACGAGCCGACCGGCAGCCTGGATCTGCGGCATCAACTGGAAATATTGGAGGAAATAGCTGCGCTGGCAAAAGACAAAGGTGTAGGTGTACTGATGGCCATGCACGACCTGAATTTGGCAGCGAGGTTTTCGGACAGGATCGTGATGCTCCACCGTGGGGCTATATTTTGTTTGGGAACACCACAAGAGGTGATAACAAAAGAGAATATCGCTAAAGTATACGGCGTAGAGGCCGCTATTCGCAGGGGAAACGGGTATCTTGTTGTCCAACCGCTCAGGTGTACCGAGTAATGGCCATAAGCCTTATTGATCTGGAGGGTTAAAAAGTGGAAAAGGTAAAAATTGTATCTATCATGTGGCAGAGTTACCTGAACATGCTTGTTCGGGCCGGAAGGAATGTAGAAAATCTTGTGCGGCTTAAGGCATACTCTTCAAGAAAATTGGAAGAAGAACCTGAAAGGATAGAGATGATACTAAGAGAGGCAGCCGAGGCTGACATCATTTTCCTCTATCGTTCTTCCGAGAACTTCTGGGAGACGATTGAAAAAAGGTTGCAGGAGATAGGCGAAAAGGTGCCTGTTGTCTGCTTGGGCCACGATCCTTCCTATTGGATGCTCTCTACCGTCAAACCCGAGGTGCTGGCCAAGGCTTATTCCTACCTTGTTATAAATGGCGAAGAAAATTTCACCAATATGCTGCGCTACATCGCCAGGGAGGTTGGTGGTATAGATGTGGAGGTGGAAGAACCAAAGCCGGTGCCCTGGGAGGGGCTATATCACCCTGACGCACCGAATATCTTTAGCACACCTTCTGAATACCTGAATTGGTATAGCTCTTACAAACCCGATGTGCAACCAAAGGGAACAGTCGGAATCCTCCTTTCCCGCTATTACTGGGTCAATGAAAACCTCGAGGTGGAAGATGCCCTGATTCGTGAATTGGAAGGAATGGGGCTTTCCGTAATCCCGGCTTTCTCTTATTCTGTCAAGGATAAAGGTCGGGGATGCAAGGGAAGCGGCGAGGTGATATGCGAGTATTTCTTGGATGAAGACGGGATGCCTCGCATTGATGCCCTGCTCAAGCTTCAAAGCTTCTTTCTCGGAACATCGAGGGACAACCCTCCCGATGACAGAGAAGTGGCCAAAGAAGGGATTGATATCCTTAAAAGATTCGATGTTCCAGTATTTGCACCGGTAACATCTTATTACAGGACCATTGAGGAATGGAAGGCAGACAAAGATGGCCTTGGCACAGGCATAGGCTGGTCAATAGCCATGCCTGAATTTGAAGGTGTAATCGAGCCTTTCATCATTGGAGGGGCAGAAAAAGGTGACGGTGACACAGTGAGACGGATGCCGATAGAAGAACGGTGTCGCAAGGTTGCGAGGCGTATTGCCGCTTGGGTAGCTTTAAGAAAAAAACCGGTAGAAAGGCGAAGGATTGCCTTTATCCTGCACAACAATCCCTGTGCATCAGTGGAGGGAACAGTAGGTGCAGGAGCGGGTTTGGATACCCTTGAGAGCGTTGTTAGGATAATGAAACGTATGAAAGATGTTGGCTACATGGTAGATCCCCCGGCCAACGGCAAGGAGCTTATCGAAACCATTATGGATCGAAAGGCGATCAGCGAATTTCGATGGACGACTGTGGACGAGATCGTCAAAAAGGGGGGTGTGCTAAAACAGATGACAAAAGAGGAATACGAAGAATGGTTTAATACACTTCCCGTAAGGGTCAAAGAAAGAATGACAGGCGCATGGGGCAACCCACCGGGAGAAGAGGTAAACGGCGTGCCTCCTGCCATGGTTTATGAAGGAAGGATACTTATAACCGGCGTCAGGTATGGCAATGCCGTTGTCTGCGTGCAGCCCAAGCGGGGATGTGCCGGGCCCAAGTGCGATGGCAGGGTATGCAAGATCTTGCATGACCCTGATGTTCCACCGCCGCACCAGTTTATGGCAACCTACCGTTACCTGGAACGAGACTTTGGGGTAGATGCCATTGTCCATGTGGGTACCCACGGGTATCTGGAATTTCTGCCAGGGAAAGGCACCGCACTTTCAGAAGAGTGTTACCCGGATATAGCCATTGGTGATATGCCCCATCTTTACATCTACAATGCCGATAATCCACCGGAGGGCGTTATTGCAAAGCGCAGGTCATACGCGGTACTTGTCGACCACATGCAGACAGTCATGACCCAGGGCGGGCTGTATGAAGGGTTGGAGGAGTTGGACCAGTTTCTGGGTGACTATGAAAAGGTAAAGGGCCTTGATCCGGGACGGGCGGAAGTCTTGCAACGCATGATTATGGAGGCGATAAAGAAAACAAACCTGGACAAGGAGATCAAGGTTTACCTATCAAAAGATAGAAAGAGGGTAAGGCTCTCTGAGCTTACTGAGGGTGAGGTTAAGTCCATCCCCTTTGACGAGATTGCCCAGGGTGCCCATGGTGTATTATCCAGGACAAGAAATACCCAGATCCAGGACGGTATGCACATATTTGGTGAGATACCTGAGGGGGAAAGGCGGGTGGATTTCATTAACTCCATCCTGCGTTATGATGCAGGGGATAAATCTTCGCTAAGAAAGACTGTAGCCGGCATGATGGGAATGAATCTGGAAGACCTGCTCGAGGATGGCAGCAAGGTTTCCCCTGAGCACAAAAAAAGTCATGGAGAACTGCTGGAAGAGATCGATACAGTTTGTAAGGGCTTCATTCGTCGGATGCTAAGTGGCGGAGAAGACCTTGGCAAGCTGGCAAATGAGGTATTGGGTAAAAGGTTAAAAAACAGGGAATACATAAAAGATATGGAAACAATCCGAGAAAGGCTCTTTGATCTGAACCAGCGGATCGATGGATCCCTGGAAATCGAAGCGTTACTTCACGGCTTTGACGGCGGTTATATCCCGGCTGGTCCTTCAGGCCTGATTACGCGTGGCCGGGACGATATATTGCCTACAGGGAGAAACTTTTACTCCCTTGATCCGCATCGGATTCCAACAAAGGCGGCATGGGAGGTGGGCAAGAAGCTGGCTGATGCCGTGATCGAAAAGCATAAGGCCGAAGAAGGCAGGATACCAGAAAACGTGGCCATCTACTGGATGTGTAATGATATTATGTGGGCGGACGGCGAGGGCATGGCTCAGATATTTTGCCTTTTGGGTGTAAGGCCTCTATGGCTCTCAAACGGTAGAGTAAAGGGCTTTGAGATTATTCCGTTAAGGGAGCTGGGCAGGCCGCGTATCGATGTAACCATCAGGGTTTCCGGGATTACACGAGACATGTTCCCGAACTGCATTGAACTAATTGATGAAGCAATCCAGGCCGTGGCTGCACTCCCTGAGCCGACAGATATGAACCTTGTGCGCAAACACACCCTGGCCCAGATAGCGGGGGCGGGAGAGAGCGAAGACAATGAAGGTGCATGGCGAGATGCCACCCTTCGCGTCTTTGCCTCAAAGCCGGGGACATATTCTGCAGGCACAAATTTAGCAGTCTATGCCTCGGCTTGGAAGGAAGAAAAGGACCTGTCCGATATATTTGTCTTTTGGAATGGCTATGCATATGGCAAAGGGATATTTGGAGAGGAAAGACAGCGTCAACTGGCAGAGAACCTCAAAACGGTAGATATAACCTACAACAAGGTGGTCTCGGACGAATATGACCTTTTTGGCTGCTGTTGTTATTTCGGCACCCAGGGAGGGATGACCGCCGCAGCAAGGACAATCTCCGGCAGGGAGGTAAAGACCTATTATGGGGACACCAGAGAGCCTGAGCATGTGGAGGTAAGAGACCTTAAAGATGAGGTCAGGCGTGTTGTCCGGACAAAGCTTCT
>JALTEW010000206.1 GCA_027073795.1 bacterium
TCCTAGAGAATGGGGATAGTCTTTGAGACCGAAGCGATTAATAGAGGTGGTCCTTATATGGGACATATCCAAAATATTACACCTTAAATAACGTGTTTTTCTGTCTTGACAATGGGGTACACTTTAAGCAACCGCTTGTATGCATCGGCCAACGGAGCGATATTACTTTTCAATCGGTCCTGATAAGGCACAATCCCCTTTTCAATATTAAGCCAGGTTGAAAATGGCCTGTCGGCAAAACGTTGCATAAGCCTGCTAGCGACAGTTGTCCGCGGTTTTTCGTCAGCAACAATCATGGCCATCTCTTCCGTTCTCTCCGCTATAGCCAAAAGACGGCCATAGAGATAGTCTCGTGAGGTTCTTTCTTCTTCCAATGACATGGTATATTTCCTCCTCATTCTGTTATCCGGATGCCGCATGTGAAAGCCCTTGTAAAGGGCACATGCGACCCCCAAGTGTTTTTCCCACTCGGCAAGTTCACTTTTATAATTCGAAAATTTATCTGGTAATCTCTTGGCAGCCCGGTTAGAGGCTCTTCGCACAGATGAAAGCATTATATCCTCTGGGAATGGTGTACCTTCAATGATGCAAGAAAGTATGCGTTGAAGAAGCAGTTTTGCCAATTTTTCGTTGCTTTTAAGAATATCACCATAAGCCGCTTGCATAATTCTCTTTGGCGAAGGCGAACAAACGCACCAGACAGGCAAAAACTTACCCTCTGCTGAGTTGCCTGCCTTTACTGTATGCCTCTGGGGCCAAGCAAACTGATTGTGCCACCTTTCGACTCGTTCAAAAAACTCACTCGCCAGTAGTTTCTGGTAATACGTGACACCCAGCCTCCCTTTTGTGGCAGCATCCATCCCCAACACAACAATAGATTCTGTTGGCTCTAACTCTGCTAGATATCCCTTGAGATATTTTTTGAGATTTGATGCAAATGACTGCCCCGCATCAATTGAATGATCGATTGCTGTTATGTTGCTTGCGGGGTTTTCTAGTTGAATGACAATTTCCCGGCTCATCACCTCAAAAATATCTTCCAAAGGCTCAGGCACAGGTTTGCCTGAAAGAGCCCATGTAACGAAAATTTGTTCGCTGCCGGAATACGCTTGATATCCCTGGCCTCTGAAAATCAACCATCTCAAGACATTATGGGACTTCTGGCTGACTTCAAAAGAGAGAGTGCATGCTTGGTTTGACTCAAGAAATCTCCCTTGAAATGTCAAATAGCTCCCATCGGTTGGGACAGAGATTAACTTCGCATCGTTAACATTTTTGACAATCCCTTTGGGATGAGTCTTGGCAATAAAACTCTCTTTGCCCAATACTTGACAAAAACCATTTGCCTGATTCCTTTCTTTTTGAAACTCTATCCAGCTTCTTATCAAATCAGGATCACTCCATGTTTTGTCATCCGGTTCGCCGGGGCGCTGAACACGCCACCGGATTTTAGCATTACCTTGCTCATTGTTGACCGCATGGAGAAGAGGGGGCTTCGGCAATTTCTTGTTGGTCTTTTCATCAACATATCCTTGCCTTGACCAATTTGTTATCAGTATTCCTTTTCCGTTCTCATCAGAGAACACAAACAAGATGTTTGCGGAAACAAGGTCGCGCACCACAGTTCCTTTGGCAATATATTTTGCTACAGCCTCTATTTTGGGATGACTGTATTTAGAGGCAACCCATGCATCAAGTTGTCTATAATACTCCTTAAAATATGAAGTCTTGCTTCCTCCAAAGTCTGGATAATCCTTTGCGACATACTGAACTTGCTCTATAAGTGGGTAAGGGGCAGGGCCGCTCGTGCGACCTGTTAAACTTTTTGGTGTGATAGGAATAAGGGTTTCTTCCCCTTTCCAATATGATTGTTTCCCATACGTAACCTTATTGATGAGAAGCTGCGCTCTTAAAAAATTACCTTCGCCATCAATGATAATTTCAATATGGCATTGTTCATATTTATGAAAATATGGCTCTAGTGATTCATTCAATTGCTCATTATTTGAGACAGCCTCATAAGTCTCATACAACCTTGCTAGCCAGCTCATAACTTTGCCTCTTCCTGTTCAACGGGCAGTACGTTTTCGTTCAGCCCAAATTTCTTGGGGATCATTTTACGGATAAAACGACGGACATCGCACTCTTCCGGCCGGGGAAATTCAAGAATCCCTATGCGCATGATCGCATGCCAGAAACGGCCGTGAAGCTCGTTCACTCCGGTTTCGTCCGGATAATCGAAACCATGGAACATCAAACCAAAACTGAGTTCATCAATATCGTCATACGCCCCTCTGCCTTCACCGAACTCACAGGGTTCCACATACCCCTGACAGTCACGGGTACCGAGAAAAATGTCTTGGCGCCCCCCTCTCTCCAGCATTCTTTTAGCAATATTGAAATGCTTACCCTCAATCCGGTCGTTTTTCAGGTTCTCTTGATGTTCGTTCCATTCAAAGTGTGCCTTCACTTGATACTCCACATCATGGAGAAAAGTATAAATTGCGAGACTGTTACCTCCAC
>JALTEW010000207.1 GCA_027073795.1 bacterium
AATATTGTAGCCGAAGCACAGATGCTGGCAGCATTAGAGAAAAAGTAGAGAAGAGAGGAAACATTGTTAAATATACATCCAACAGCCATTATATCTCCAGAGACAACTCTGGGGCGGGATGTGGAAATTGGTCCCTATTCAATCACTGAAGGGCGGGTTTCTGTCGGAGATGGTTGCGTGATTGGGCCGCATGTGGTTATCAAAGGGACCACTTCAATTGGGAACAACTGCCGGATTTATCAGTTTGCCTCGATCGGTGAAATACCTCAGGACCTCAAATTCAAAGGGGAGGAAACAGAGCTCATCATTGGCGATGGGAACATCATCCGGGAATACGTAACCATCAATCGCGGAACCCAGGGTGGAGGGGGGCGTACTGTTATCGGGAAAGGTAATTTTCTTATGTCGTATGTTCATATCGCCCATGACTGTATCCTTGGCAATTATAACATCCTTGCCAATGTAGCAACGCTCGCCGGCCATATTACTATCGAGGATTTTGCCATTATCGGAGCCCTTTCCGCGATTCATCAGTTTGCCAGGATTGGATCTTACGCCTTTGTGAGCGGTATGACCGGCGTTTCCCAGGATATTCCCCCATTTGTCAAGGCGGCGGGAAACCGGTCGAAGCTCTATGGCCTGAATACCATTGGCCTTAAACGTCATGACTTTACCGAAGAGTCCATAATGGCTTTAAAGAAGGCCTATCGTGTCGTCTTCAGGTCTAAACTTCGTATGTCTGAGGCAATTGAGCAGATTGAATCGGACCCGATTGGTGAGATGCCTGAGGTCCAGAAATTTTTAACCTTTCTCAAAACCACTAAACGTGGAATCTGCAGGTAATGAATCCCCTCAGGGTGGGTGTGATTGGGGTTGGGCGTTTAGGCGCTTTTCACGCCCAGAAATATGTGCACATTGCGGGGTGCACGCTTGTAGCGATTGCGGATATCAGTGAGAGACGCGCGAAAAAGGTTGCGGGGTCGTTGCATGTGGAATATACCTCTAATTTTCGCGAGATCCTTAAGAAGGTAGATGCTGTCAGCATTGCGACGCCTACATCAACGCATTTTGAGATCGCAAAGGAATGCCTCGGCGCGGGCATCCACACCCTTGTTGAAAAACCCGTCTGTACGACACCGGACCAGGCCAGGGAATTGATTGAAACTGCCAAATACTCCGGCGTGAAACTCCAGGTGGGACATGTTGAACGGTTTAATCCGGCCATCATGAAGGCGGATTCTCTGATAAAAAGGCCTCTTTTTGTGGAAGTTCACCGGCTGGGGTATTTTTCCAGGCGGGGGACGGATGTAGATGTGGTTCTGGATCTGATGATTCATGACCTTGATTTGGTGTTGCATTATGTCAGCAGTCCCGTGATTCATGTCTCGGCGGCTGGAGTTCCCGTCCTGACAGAGCAGGGGGATATTGCAAATGTTCGCCTTGAATTTGAGAGTGGATGTGTGGCAAATTTAACAGCAAGTCGGGTCTCAAGGAAAAAGATGCGAAAATTCCGCTTGTTTCAGAAAGACGGGTATCTTTCCGTAGACCTTTTAAACCACGAGGTTACATGGGTTAAGAAGGTTACCAAACAGGTTCTTGGCTATCCCATCATCCTTCCACGGAAGCTGAAGGTGCCGCCCAGAGATGCCCTCGAGGAGGAAATCTCCTCCTTTGTCAAAGCGGTTTTGAAGGATAAACCTGTTCAGGTAACTGGGGAAGACGGTTTGAGGGCCCTTGCCCTTGCCACAAAAATAAAGGAAGAAATGGGGAAACGTTTCAAAACCATTTCTTTGCCTTTGTGATGCCGATGCCGGCCTCTGAATCTAAAAGGGTTTTGATTGTTGCGGGTGAGGATTCGGGAGACCTTCATGGGGCATCCCTGGTTGCTGAAATGAAACGCATAGACCCTGACTTGAATTTTGTGGGAATCGGGGGAGATAAAATGGCCTCAGAGGGGGTCGAAATTGGATGTCACGTGCGCGACCTGGCCGTGGTGGGAATCGTGGAGGTTTTCTCTATTCTTCCGAAGCTCATCCATGCCTATCGCTGGCTGATGCACCAGTTACGTTCAGCGCCTCCCCGTGTGGTGGTGCTTATTGATTACGCGGAGTTCAATCTCTTTTTCGCGGGGCGAGCGAGAAAGTTAGGGATCCCTGTTGTTTTCTATATCAGTCCCCAGGTGTGGGCCTGGCGGGAAGGCCGTGTGAAGCGTATTGCAAGGAACGTGGAGGAGATGGTGGTTATCCTTCCTTTTGAAAAGGATTTTTATGAAATGCATGGTGTCAAGGCGAGTTTCGTCGGACACCCCCTGGTTGACCGTCTGGTTAACAAAATCACACGGATCGAAAAAAAGGAGGCCAGCCCCCTTGTGATTGGCTGGATGCCGGGGAGCCGTAATTCAGAGGTTGAACGCCTCCTTCCGGTCATGGCAAAGGCGGCAGCCCTGTTACGAGAGAGGGTATCTCAAGAGGTGTCCTATCTGATCCCGGTGGCGTCGGGTATTCCGGCCCACAAGATAGAGG
>JALTEW010000208.1 GCA_027073795.1 bacterium
TCATAGGTGTCCCGTGACATCCCAATATCCTTGAGTCCTCTGAAGAGGGTTGCCTGGTCCAGAAGGCGCAACACCACCCGTTCTCCAAAGGCGGTGGGCAGGGTCGAGACACGTATATCTACATCCTTTGGCCCCACCTTCAGACGTATTCTCCCATCCTGGGGGAGCCGTTTCTCAGCGATGTTAAGTTTGGACAAGACCTTGATGCGTGATACCACCGCGCCCTGATGACGAGAGGGAATCTTCAGACGTTCATAAAGGACCCCATCGATCCGATACCGCACGCGCATATATTCCCTGAAGGGCTCCATATGGATATCGCTGGCCCCCATCTGGACAGCCCTTGCCAAGACGCGGTTCATCAGTCGAATAATCGGTGCCTCGCTGTCGGATTCCAGCAGGTCTTCCATCTTTTCGAGGTCCTGCGTGAAATCATCATCCCCGAGTGAGCTCAGGTCCTGTATGATTTCTTCAGCCTCCCCCTCGGAATCCCCATAGATCTCCTGAAGAAGCTCCAGGATCTCCGTTTCAGGCATGACCCGTGAAATTACCCGTTTCCTCAGCTTGAGCGAAAGCATGTTAATGAGATCGCGCCGCGTGCTCTCATGGACGCCAACCTCAAGCGCCTCAGAGGTTATGCTAATCGGGACCACCCGGTTATGACGGGCAAAGGAAGAGGGGATCATCTCCCTCAAACGCTTCTTCTGCTGCAAGGCATTTTCCTGCATAAGAAAAATGAATCAGAAGGGAGGGGCATTTTTTTGAGGCATACCGGAACGAATCTCTTCCATTTTCTTTCTCTTTTCTTCCGTAATCTTTGACAGCGCTTGATGATTCCGGATGATTTTAGGTGTCAGAAACACAAGAAGGTTGGTTTTTTCATTGGTCTTTTTCCGATATTTGAAAAGCCACCCCAAGACAGGGATGCTGCCGAGTACCGGGATCTTGGAGGTGTTTTCCGTCTCATCGTTCTTAATCAGCCCGCCAATGACCACGGTTCTCCCGTCCTTAACCGCGACGACTGTTTTTGTGGACCGTTTGGTATAGGTGGGGCCCAGATTATTCTGCGTATCCGATGGCAGAATGCCTGAAACCTCCTGATAGATAGAAAGTCTGACTACGTCCCCCTCGGTAATCTGAGGTGTAATTCTGAGGGTGATGCCAAGATCCTTGCGCTCTATCAAAAAACTCTGGTTCAAACCCGTGCTACCTGCCTCCCCTGTGACCATTTTCTGCGTGGCGATAGGAACGTTTTTACCCACGATGATTTCTGCTTCCTCGTTATCCAACGTCAAAAGATGAGGCGTTGAAAGAATATTCACCCCGGCGTTTTTCTTCAGCGCGGCAACCATAGCCGCGAAGGAGGGAAAGCTGATGTTCCCAAAGGTGATATTTTCTCCCAGCAGCCCCAAAACCATTCCTTCTGGCAAGTTGTTAGGCAGGGTACCTGTCGCCAGTTTCGCTGAGAAAGGGTAGATATCTCCGGTTTCCCCGGAGCTTCCCACAACACCCCCATGTCTGTTGCCAATCGTTGTCTTTCCTGTAACAAACCACTGGACACCTAATTTTTCCATCTTTTCCTCTGATATTTCCATGATCAGGGCCTCAACATAGACTTGGGAACGGTAAACATCCAGTTTTCTGATGACGTCCGCAATCACGGGATAGTCCGAAGGAGAGGCGTTGATAATTAGGGCGTTGGTTGCCTTATCCGCCGTAATGATGACCTGACCCGTTACGGCCCTTTTCAAAACCGTGGTTCGGCCCAATCGGGCCCCCGTGGTTTTCACAACAGCCCTGGATGATGTTCCAAACATTTCTTTCAATACCTTAGACAGGTCTTCCGCCACGGCATTCTTCAGATAATAGACATGAATCCTTTCCTTGTCCTTCTCCGGCGGAACATCCAGCTTGCGAATCATGGCCTTGACCGCTGCCATTTCGCGCCTGGGGGCCATGACCAGGATGGCATTGATACGCTCATCAGGAACCAGCCGAACCTCCTGCCACTCGACTTTCTCTTTCGTCTTTCCCCTCGCGAAGGCCAGACGGTAGAGCCTTCGTTTTTCTTCCGGCATCTCAAGCAGTTTTGTAATCTCGCCCGTCAGTTCCCTGGAGTAGGCATAACGGAGGGGAACCACATCAAACTCAACCTTAGCCCTTGCCTGGTCTAGCCTTTTGACAATTTCAGCAACGCGCTGGACATTATCCCGGTAGTCCGAAAGAATCAGAATTCCCGCATCGGGATAGGAGATAATCCCTCCATCCTCAGATATCAGGGGTTTCACGGTAGTCAGTATTTTATCCGAATCCGCAAAGGAAAGCTGAAACAGGCGTGTGATGAACGGGTTTCTCCCTGTACCAGCCACGGCCTTTCCCAAAACAGGGATATTTCTTCGCATGGCATGTTTGACAGGTAAGATCTCAATCACACTTCCCCGTTTCATCGTTGTCAACCCATGGCTCTGTAAAACAACCTGAAAAACAGGGTAGACCTTCGATAGGGGAATCGGATGGGA
>JALTEW010000209.1 GCA_027073795.1 bacterium
CATAACCGGTTTCAAAGAATGCAAAAACACTTTCTCGGTATCCGGTTTCTAAGAAGGGGATCGATTAAAGAGGACCGACTCTTTTTCGAACGGCTCAAGGCCCTTACCAACGAGGATATTCACAAGTGGGTGATCGCCCTGTATGCCCGTCAGCTTCGCAGGGAGAAGGGGATGGAAAGGGTGCAGTTTGAGTACGTCTCTCATGAAAAGGAAGGGGAGGAGGAGTAACACACACCTATGCCAATGATACAGGATTATAAAGAACTTATAAGAATACTTGGAAAAATTGACCGTCAGGGTTACAAACGATACAAGGAGATTAAAGGCGCCTATAAATTCCCCAGCTTTACCCTCTTCATTGATCATGTGCAGGGAGACCCCTTTGCCGCGCCGTCGCGGGTCTGTGCCAGAATTCCTATAAGGGGAAAGATTCCGGAGGAATTTCTTTCCGGACCCGTTGAGCTGACCGCGGTGGAGGATTTTCTCGGGAGGCGTTTCAAGTCTCTCAAAGCACGGATTGTCAAGGGCCGCAGGGGAATCGGGAAAAGCGGGCTGATTGAAATCGAAGCAGGCTCCCAAAAGGTCCTCAAACGAAATGCCGTGGTGATTGACGGCCAGGATGTGGAATTCAGATTCGTCATGGGACTTCCCGCCGCAGGGCGAACCATCCTTGGCAAGGAGGCTTCGGCCATGTTTGCTGAGGAAGTTCCCGAGATTATGCGCCAAACCATGCAAATTCCTATAAAGGAGTTGACCCACTTTGTGTGGTCCGTTGTGGATCAGGATGTCCTCCGACGTTTACTGTCTTCCAAGGGGCTGGTGGCATTCATAGCGGACAATTCAATTCTTCCACGTCGAAGTGGAATTGATGATCGTCCCTTGACTGATGGAGTTCCCTTTGTGTCTCCCCCTTCCCTGCGAGTCACCCTTTCAACGCCGCACGGGGGTGACGTCAGCGGAATGGGGATTCCTAAAGGGGTTACCTTAGTCGTGGGCGGGGGGTTCCATGGGAAATCGACCCTTCTGAATGCCTTGCAGATGGGTATCTACAACCACATCCCCGGTGACGGAAGGGAAAGAGTGGTCATCCTTCCGGATGCCGTCAAAATCAAAGCGGCGGACGGAAGATATATCGAGAAGGTCGACATATCGCCTTTTATCCATAATCTGCCCTTCGGAAAAGATACCGAGCAGTTTTCAACCGAGAATGCCAGTGGAAGTACCTCCCAGGCTGCCGGCATTCTGGAAGCCCTGGAGATCGGCTGCCGGGTTCTCCTGATGGATGAAGACACGTCCGCCACGAACTTCATGATCCGGGACGAAAGGATGCAGCGCCTCGTCCCAAAGGCAAAGGAACCTATTACCCCCTTCGTGGACCGGGTCCGCCAGCTCTACACGGAACGCGGGGTTTCCACCATCCTTGTCATGGGTGGCTCAGGGGACTACTTCGATGCAGCCGACACGGTTGTCATGATGGACACCTACATGCCGGTGGATGTCAGCCGTGAGGCCAAAGAGATTGTCAGGCACCTCCCCACCCAGCGTGCGCAGGAGGGAGGAGAGACGTTTGGAGACATCCGACATCGCGTCCCGCTTCGCAACTCTTTTGACCCCTCAAGGGGCAGAAAAGATGTCAAGATTGACGCCAAGGGGCTTTTTACGATTTTGTTTGGGCATACCCAAGTTGACCTGAAGGACATGGAACAGCTCATCGACATCGCCCAAACCCGCAGCATCGGTGTCATCATCCATTACGCCGCCCTGAATTTTTTTGATGGGAAGCAAACCCTACAGGAGGCGCTGGATGCCGTTTACACCCGGCTTTCCCAGGAAGGGCTGGATACCCTCCTGCCCTACCGCGTGGGTAACCTGGCACTGCCGAGAAAGATTGAAGCTGCCCAAGCCATCAATCGGATGCGGACACTGCACGTCGGGGCTTTAAAAAAGGAGAAAACATGACCAAGAACGCCTTGTATCAAACAAATTTTCCCAAGCTGACGCTCTTCTCACGGGGAAAAGTTCGGGACATCTATGACTTGGGAGATTCCCTGCTGATGGTCGCGACGGACCGGGTTTCCGCCTTCGATATCATCATGGAACAACCCATCCCAGGAAAGGGAAAAATCCTGACTCAACTGACCCTTTTCTGGCTTGATCAGATGAAGGACCTTGTGCAAAACCACCTCATCTCTTCCGACACTGATGACTTTCCAAAAATCTGCCACCCTTACAGGTCTGAGCTTGAAGGGCGCACCCTGTGGGTCAAAAAGGCGCGTCCCATTCCCTTTGAGTGCGTCGTCAGGGGATACCTGGCTGGGTCTGGATGGCGGGAATACCAGCGTGACGGGAAAATCTGCGGCATTCCCCTCCCGGAAGGGCTCAGAGAGGCAGACCGCCTCCCGGAGTCCATCTTTACCCCCTCCACCAAGGCTGAACAGGGAACGCACGACGAAAATATCCCTTTTCCCGCCATGGAGAACGCCCTCGGGAGCGAAATGGCAAAGAAATTGC
>JALTEW010000210.1 GCA_027073795.1 bacterium
GGAATACTACGGAAGGGAAACGGGATGGGATTTCCCACGGGGTTGCGTCGGCTGAACCGTCATCGACTACAATCAACTCCACATGGGAGTAGGTTTGCCTTTGTATGGAGGTGATAGCCTCTGTCAGAAAAGGATATCTGTTCCACGTTGGGATGATGACACTGACCAGGGGATTCATGGGGAATTATCTAAATAGCTCAGTCCAACCCTGCTAATTTACGACTCCGTTTTTTGAGCCTGTTAATCCTTCTCCGGTAGATATTGACCAGTTTTTTGTCGTTTTTATCCATGGCTTCCTGTTTCTTTGCCCTGATTTCCTCAATTTTCTTCTTGATGTCCGTGGCGGTCAACAGGTCGGGATGCTTTCCCACATGAGCCTTTTTCTTGGGTGTTCCCTCCGTCTCAATCCCTTTTTCTTTCTTGATGATTTCAAGAAGTTCAGCCTTCTTCATGGCATGAACACCTGTGATGTCAGGGATATTCATGGCGATTTCCCGGAGTTCCTTAACTGTCATCTTATCCAAAGGCTTTTGCTTTTCGGTCATATTCCCTCCCCTCCTTGTAATGGCCAAAGTGGAACGCAATGGCCTTGGTTAGATGAAAAAATGTTTGCTCATAATCGCCCATATCGCTCCCGTAGGGATCAGCGATTTCATCAGGCACATCTGGTACCCCCTTGCCTATCAATTTGATGGACGTGTTTTCCGGCGAGAGGCTGCGGACGTGGAGACACTGTTCCCGCTCCATGCAGAGAATTATATCGGCCCATTCCGCCAAGGCAGGCGTAAGGGCTTGTGCACGATGAGTCTCAATGTGAATACCATGGTTTGAGCACACATCTATCGCCTTTTCGGAGGGAGGACTGCCGGGAATCGCATAAAGACCGGCAGATTTTATACCAAAAGAGGGATCTGATTGAAGAGCAACCTTCGCAATTCCCTCGGCCATAGGGCTCCTGCAAATGTTTCCGAAACAGACAAATAACACATTCACCTTTTCTTATTACAAGGTATCCTGGTGCTTGTCAACTGTATGACCCTTCTATGAAAAACGGAATTGCCCAAAAATCCACAGGTTTGCGGATGGGGGAACCCTTTGGGAGAAGAAAGGAAAGGGATTTATGACGAAATCATCTTTTTCAAGGCGGTTAAAAACCTCTCGTTTTCCCGGTGATTCCCCACGGTAAGGCGGATAAAGGTTTTAAAGCCCCAGATGCTTCCCTGCCTCACGATAATGCCTTGATGTAAGAGGTTGCGAAACAGATGCTCGGCATCGCATTGAACGTTTATGAAGATGAAATTCGTGTGGGAAGGGATAAAAAAGAGTTTCATTCCCCTCAATGCTTTGTAGATAAAAGCCTTTTCCTCATTTATTTCGGTTATCCGCTTTTGGACCCACACCTGTTGGTCAAGTGCCGCAGACGCAGCGGCCTCAGCCAGGCGATTGACATTAAAGGGCAGGCGAACATGGTGAAGCAGTTCTATCACAGAGGGATGTGAGACAGCATAACCGATCCTCAGCCCTGCCAACCCATAGGCTTTGGAAAAGGTTCGAAGCACGAGAAGAGGGACTCCTTTTTTGATATATTCAATGCTGTCCGGATAGTCAGGGTCGTTTACGTATTCGTGGTAGGCTTCATCCAGAACAAGGAAGGCCTTTTCAGGGAGATGGCGCAAGAACTTTTCAAATTCACTTCTTGTAAAAATGGTTCCCGTGGGGTTATTAGGATTGGGCAGGAAGATGAGTTTCGTGTCAGGGGTTATCCGGCCTGCTACATCGTCAAGATTTATCCGGTATTGACTGTCAAGTGGTGAAAAAACAGGAACCCCTCCCATGATACGGACCGCCGTTTCATAGGCGTCGAAGGTATTGGAAACAATAACACATGTTTCCCCTTCATTCAAAAAGGCCTGGCAAACCATGAGAATGAGTTCCTCTGCCCCATTTCCGAAGATAAGCTCATCCGGGTTGCATCCCAGAAAGGATGCGAGTTTGGGGGCCAGGTTTCTGCACTTTCCATCGGGGTATCGGTTGACATGGATAGCCTCCTGCTGGATGGCCTCTATAACGGCGCCGGGAGGTGAAGAAGGGTTTTCGTTTGAAGCCAGCTTGACCACCTCAGGGGGGTGGTAGGTTTCTCTGATTTCCTCTTCCGATTTCCCCGGGATGTATGGCTTGAGGCCTTTAATCCCTTTTCTCAGATATCTGTCGATGTCCATCGTAAAGTTATCTTATCGGAAGCGCGGGAATCTATCAATATGGAAGGATCGGCAGCCTCTATTTTCTGAAAGTTGCGCCTCATTTGGGTTTCTTCCAATCCCGTTTGAATAAGACAGACACAGATTTCTTTTTTGACAGGATTTACGGGATTGTATCACGCCAAGCCTTGTCCAACATACGCTGTCATTGCACCAAGTTATTCCCCGACCTAAACCTGGCGGAAGGAGAAAACTTCGCAACGGGCTCGGATCCCAAGGCGCAATCCTTCCCTTCCACCATTTTGGCCCCTT
>JALTEW010000211.1 GCA_027073795.1 bacterium
TTACTATATTTTTTAAGGAACAAAAGATTCCTTTCAACTTGAATATTGGGTAAAAGAAAGTTACTATACAAATACCGATGCACATGAAACCTGACATACGTGAAAGTGATTTTGTTTCTCTTCATGAAACCGATGAGGGAATAGCCGTCACGCTCAAGGGTAAGTGGGTTGCTTTCCACCTTCACAGCATTGAGAAGAGCCTCCACACCCTCACCGCCTTAAGGCCACAGCCGCTCAAGGTCACTTTTGATGCGTCCGGGATCACCCTGATCGACACAGCGGGGATGGTCCTCTTCATTCAAATGCAAACAGCACTCAAGAAGAGAGGAGTGACGGTCGAAGTTATTAAAGGTAGGGAAGAGTTCCTCGAAATGTTTTCCCTCGTTACAAAATACAAAAAGGGGGGATCCTCTTTTCAGCGCCGCGGCCGAGAGAATCTATTCTTAACAATCTTTGAAACAACAGGGAAGCATTTTTACGAAACCCTTGACAGCATGAAAGTCTTTTTTGATTTCGTTGGGAGGACATTTGAGGCCTTCCTTCATGATTTGATTCATGTGTCCTTTCGCCTTAAGGAAACAAGCGCGCTTATTCACAAAGCGGGGGTAACGGCTCTTCCCATCGTTGGCATCACTGCATTTTTAATCGGTGTGGTTATTGCCTTTCAAAGTGCCTTTCAGCTTCAACAGTATGGCGCCAATATCTTTATCGTGGAAATCGTCAGCATTGCCATGGCGAGAGAGCTTTCTCCCATTATAACCTCCATCGTGATAGCGGGAAGAAGTGGATCATCTTTCACGGCACAGATTGGCGCCATGAAGATTACGGAGGAATTGGATGCCATGACGGTCATGGGGTTCGACATTTTCCGTTTTCTGGTTTTGCCCCGTGTTATTGCCCTTATGATTATTCTCCCCCTCCTAATCTTTTTTGGGGACGTTGTAGGGATCATTGGAGGCATGGTTGTTGCAAAATTTGAATTGGGAATTACTCCTCTCTCGTTTATTGATCGCCTGCGCGAAGTTTTCTCCATGCGGCACTTTTATGCGGGCCTCATCAAAGGGCCCTTTTTTGCCGCCACCATCGCAACGATTGGGTGCTTCCGCGGCCTTCAGGTTACCCGTGACACGGAAAGCATTGGAAAGCAGACCACTATCAGCGTGGTCAATTCCATCTTTATGGTGATTATCATCGATGCCCTCTTTTCGATTATCTTTACGGAGATGGGGATTTGAAAAAAACCGCTATCCAGGCAAAAGACATTGTGACCCGGTTCGGCAGAAAAGTTATTCACGACGGGGTAAACATCTTGGTCAATGAAGGGGAGATATATGGTATTCTTGGGAAGAGTGGCTCTGGAAAAACCACGATTCTTCGGGAAATGATTATGCTTCACACACCAACCTCAGGCCAAATCGAAATCTTTGGGGAGGACATTCTCTCTCTTAGTCAGCAGAAGGCACAGAACCTTCGGCGACAGTGGGGTATTCTCTTCCAGTTTGGCGCCCTTTTTACCGCCTACACCATTGGGGAAAATATCGCGGTCAAGCTCAAGGAGTTTGCCCATATCTCCGATTCTTTGATTGATGATATCATCGCAGTCAAGCTCAAGATGGTTGGCCTGGAACTCGATGTTGCCAGGAAATATCCCTCTGAACTTAGCGGGGGGATGGTCAAAAGGGCGGCGCTGGCCCGGGCGCTGGCCATGGACCCCAAACTCCTGTTTCTGGATGAGCCTACATCCGGGCTTGACCCCATCAGTGCCGAGCGGCTTGATGAGCTCATCTTGGAGCTCAGAAATCTCCTTGGTTTAACCATCGTCATGGTAACCCATGATATCGATACCATCTTCACAGTGGCGGACAGAATAGCGGTCTTAGGCGACAAAAAAGTCGTGGCAGAAGGAACCCTTGAGGAAGTCATGCAAGACAATCATCCTTTCATCAGGGAATTCTTCGGGGGTCACCGTGCCAATACCCGGAGGCAACATGGAAAGTAAGGGGAAGTACGTCATTACGGGGATTTTTATTGTCACCTTTATTACAGCCTTAGCCCTGGTCATCGTGTGGAAGAACAGGCTGAATGAGAGGAAAGACTTTGACACCTATTACATCTATATGAAAGAATCCGTGTCAGGTCTCCAAAAGAGTTCTGCCGTCAAATATATGGGCGTTCAGATAGGAAAGGTCAAAAAAATTGAGGTCGACCCCGAAAACCCTGAAGAAGTCCGCATTACGATTGAGGTTCCCAGAGGAACCCAGATTCGAAAGGGCATGTGGGCTACCCTTAAAAGCATTGGCATCACCGGGTTGTCCTACATCGAGATTTCTGGAGGAAGCAAAAACGAACCCCTGTTGAAACAAAAAGAGGGTAAAATTCCAACCATCCCTTCAAAACCTTCGATGTTTGCCCGCCTGGGTATCTCCATGGAGGATTTAAGTTTCCAGATTTCACAGGTTTCCAAGAGGATTGGTGAGGTCCTGAGCAAAGAGAACATCCA
>JALTEW010000212.1 GCA_027073795.1 bacterium
GTGGAAATCATGAAGGATTTCCCCTTCATTCGGACCAAAGTCCTTGTCCGTTTTTACTATGGAGGCCGCTTGAATGTTAAAGAATAAGGCGGTCGTTGCCATTATCATCATGATACTTGTAGGTGCCATCGTCTACAATATCCACTTTTTTTACAAGCGGATGCACCCAGCCCCCACACAACAGGCCACCTCGAAGAGCTCAAAAGCCCCTCAACCCGCGAAAATGGCCGCCCCACCTTCCCTAAGCCCGGGGGGAAAGGAAAAAAGCGAGACGCTGCATGAAAAGCCCCCCTTTCCACTCCCTAAACGGATGCTTAGGGCATCAAAATGGGGGCGAAATCCCTTCTTTTCCCTAAAGGAACTTAAACAGATTGCCCTACTCAAAGGGGAGGCGACGGAAAACGACAAGAAAAAGAAGGCGGAACAGATACCCGTTATTTTATCCGGAATCATAGAAGTAGAGAGTGAAAGGATGGCTATTATCAACGACCGCGTTATGATGGAAGGGGAAGAAATCAACGGCATCAAACTTCTGAAGGTTATGCCAGAGGCCGTGTGGGTCACGGTCGCCAACCTGCGCAGATGGGTCCCCTTACCTCAATCCAGAGTCACCCTTGTGGTCCAGGAAAGCGCAGCCAAAATAGCGCAAAAGGTGATAAAGGAGAAGGGAAAATGAAAAAGAAAAAGCTACTAAGGGCGCTTTTGGGGGGTGCCTTTCTCCTTTCGTGGGGATGTGCCCAGCCCCCTGTCCACAGGATCTCTCAACGTTCCCCTCTGACCAAGAAGCCATCCTCAGCCATACAGCCCTTGACCTCTCTTCCCGCCCTTGACACATCCCCGCCAGCAAAGCGTACCCTCATGCCGACAAAGGGGAATAAACTTTATACCCTCTCGCTGAGGGATGCCGACATCCGCGAGGTCCTTCTGGCCTTCGCCAAAAAGGAGGATAAAAATATCATCATTGACCCGGACGTTAGCGGAACGGTGACCGTAGATATCAAACAGCTTACCTTCAGGGAGATCCTTGACCTCATCCTCCCCCCTCTGCACCTTGGATACAAGATCAAGGAGAGCCGGTTTGTGCGTATCTACAAACAAAAACCTGTCGGTCGGCTCTTTGTTTTTAATTATGTTATCAGCGATAGGGAAGGCACCTCCACCCTTTCTGCTTCAACGGGGTCAAACAATAATACCTCCGGGTCTTCCGGAAGTAGCACCGGCGGAGGAAGCACCAGCGGAAGTGGAGGCAGTGGCAGCAGCAACAGCGAATCTACCCTCGACACAAAGGAAGATTTTAAGCTGTGGGACGACCTGGAGTCCGGTGTCAAGGATCTTCTCTCCTCTGACGGAAAGCTCATTATTAACAAGTCATCGAGCACCTTATATGTCGTCGATTATCCCTATCAGTTAAACCAGATTTCCCAATACCTGAAATCCCTGCAAAGCATTATGCACCGGGAAGTCATGATTGAAGCGGAAATCCTTGAGGTTTATTTGAAAGATCAATTTGAGATGGGAATTGACTGGAACAGCGTTTCTGCTCTCCTGCCGGACGGGTACCATGGAACCCTCGCGGGGCGTGCCTCTGTGATGCAGAATCTCAGCCCAAACAACGCACGTTTTCAAATTGGCATCTCCAACAACAAATTTTCAACCCTCATCGATGCTCTGGGCACGCAAGGGGACATCAATGTCCTCTCCAAACCGAGAATCGCGACCCTGAATAACCAGAAGGCCATCATCAAAATGGGAAGAGACGATGTATTCTGGCAAATTACGGTGGATACAGACCTCCAGACGGGAATCAAGACAGAAACCGCCTCGGCCCAAACTGTCACGGAAGGGGTCATTCTCTCTGTCACGCCTCAGATCGATGAAACAGGAAATGTCATCATGAGCATTCAACCCACCGTCACGGAGAAGGTTGGGGAATCCCAATCCAGGTTTGGGGACACCGCACCCATCATGGATATCCGTGAGACCAATACCATTGTCCGGGTCAAAAGCGGGCAAACCATCGTCATTGCCGGACTGATGCGGACTAAGACAGATGAGGAGGTGGAGCAAGTTCCCCTTTTGGGGGATATTCCCTTTCTGGGAACGCTGTTCAGACATACAAAGCAGGAAGCGAGGAAAACCGAACTGGTCATTCTTCTCAAACCCACCATCCTGACTCCCCTAACAATTACCAGTATTTCCTCGAAAGACAGAAAGCGGCTTTATGACACCTATGATAAAAGGGGGTTCAAAATTGGCGGAAGACCGTGGAGATATGGAATCAAAGGGGAAACGAAGGATTTAAAGCCGTTCAGGGGGTTTTAAATGTATACGGAATACTATCATTTTAATGAAAAGCCTTTCGGACTGACCCCTAATCCCACCTATCTCTACCTGAGTGAATCTCACCGGGAGGCCCTGAATCACCTGAATTTCGGAATACAGCAACGGGAGGGATTTATCCTCATAACCGGAGACGTAGGAACGGG
>JALTEW010000213.1 GCA_027073795.1 bacterium
GAAACAGGCTTCGTGAACTTATTGAAGAACACGCCCTCACCCATGACGTTATGGATGCCACGCGGGTGCGGCAAATCCGGGAAGATATGGAGCGGGCGGAGGCGAGGAAACTTCAACCCCATTTCATCGCTTCATTCTTTATTGAAGCCTTCAAACGCTTGGGAGGAACCATCCGAGAAAGGGAACCCAAACGATACGAGATTACCCACGTTCCCGCCATCATACGAAACCGAGACCGTGCCATTGGGATGCGGGAACCGGTCCTGACACGTTATGAACGCATCACGTTCGAAAAATCCCTGATAAACGTACCTGGGAAACCCTTGGCGGAGTTCATCTGCCCCGGACATCCTCTTCTGGATGCGACGCTGGACCTCATCCTTGAACGTCACCGAGATCTTCTGAAACAGGGCGCTATTCTCATTGACGAAAACGATCCCGGAGAGGAAATTCGGGCCCTGGTCTATCTGGAACATTCCATCCAGGACGCCAGAACCGACCGTAACGGAAACCGCCGAATCATTTCCAGGCAAATCCAATTTGTCGAAGTCGCGAAAAATGGGAAGGTCTCTGCCGCCGGATACGCCCCCTATCTCGATTATCGCCCAGCGACGGAAGTAGAACGCAAGTTAGTTGAAAAAATTCCGGAAAATCAGTGGGTCAGCCATGAAACGGAACCCCTCGCCATGAAATATGCCGTGGAACATCTTGTTCCCCAGCACCTGCAAGAGGTTAAATCAAGGAAAGAGGCCCTGGTGGATAAAACCATGGCCGCCGTCAAGGAACGCCTGACCGTGGAAATCAATTACTGGGATCACCGGGCGGAGCAACTCAAACTCCAGGAACAGGCGGGAAAAATAAATGCCCGCATGAATTCGGCCAAGGCCCGCCGACGCGCGGACGAGCTTGCGAGACGGCTCCAAAAAAGGATGGAAGAATTGGAGCAGGAACGGAAAATTAGCCCGCTTCCACCTAATGTCATTGGCGGCGCGATGATTATCCCCATAGGTCTATTGCATGGAGCGCAGGCGTCTCGCCTGCATGATGCGGGAAATGCGGGCGAGACGTCCGCGCTCCATAATACGTTTGCCCGTGAGACCCGGCGGGTGGAGCAGGCGGCTATGGCGGCCGTGATGGCTGCCGAACGTGAACTCGGCTTTGAACCCAGGGATGTTTCGGCACACAAATGTGGCTATGACATCGAATCACGAAACCTAAGAGACCCGGGGACCCTCCGATTCATCGAGGTCAAAGGGCGGGCTAAAGGTGCGAAAACGGTTACTATCACAAAAAATGAAATCATAACTGCCCTGAACAAGCCGGAGCAATTCATCCTGGCTGTCGTGGAAGTTGATGGGAATACGGCAAAGCCCTGGTACATTCGATCTCCTTTTACACGCGAACCCGATTTTGGTGTAACCAGTGTCAACTACAAGCTGGAAGAGTTGCTGGCCAGAGGGGAGCCACCGCGATGATTATGACGATTGAACAACTTGAAGAAATGCTGTCTTCCAAGGAAGGCGAGCACTGCGAGTTCAAGAAAGCCACCAACAACTATCATTTTGAAAAACTGGTCAAATACTGCGCTGCTTTGGCAAATGAGGGAGGAGGAGATTTCGTCCTTGGTGTAACCGACAAACGCCCCCGGCTTGTTGTCGGGACACGGGCCTTCCCACAACCCGAGAGAACAAGGGCCGGTCTTATTGAGCGCCTGCATCTGAATATCGACTTTAGTGTATTCAAACATCCGGATGGCCGTGTCCTTGTTTTTCATGTTCCTCCTCGCCCCTATGGGACCCCCGTCAAGTACAAGGGTATCTACTGGCAGCGGCGGGGCGATAGTCTGGTTCCCATGTCCGAAGACCGGTTGCGGGAAATCTTTGCCGAGGCCGGCCGTGACTTCACGTCTGAAATATGCGCTGAGGCCACCCTCTCCGATTTGGATAGAAATGCGATTGAAGACTTCCGCCGCCGGTGGATAGCCAAGACCGGCAACCACACCCTTTCTACCCTTACCCAAAAACAACTGCTTGGCGATATCGAGGCATTGGTTGATGATCAAGTAACCTATGCGGCGCTGATTTTATTCGGCACCAAAAAAGCCTTGGGAAAGTATCTGGCTCAATCAGAGGTTATTTTCGAATACCGCTCCTCAGACGCCTCCGGACCGGCTCAGCAGCGGGTGGAGTTTAGGCAGGGGTTTTTCAGCTTTTACGATGAATTATGGGAACTGATCAACCTGCGAAATGACATCCAGCATTTTCAATCAGGACTCTTTGTGCTGGACATTCCCACCTTCTCAGAGCGTCCGGTTCGCGAGGCCATTCTGAATGCCGTAAGTCATCGAGACTACCAGCTTGGAGGGAGTGTGTTTGTCAGACAGTATCCCCGCAGGCTGGTAATCGAAAGCCCGGGTGGGTTTCCTGTTGGAATCAATGAACGGAATATCCTGGACCGTCAATCTCCACGAAACCGCCGCATAGCCGATATCTTTGCCAAATGTGGTCTGGTTGAAAGATCGGGCCAAGGAATGAACCTAATGTTCGAGCAGAGCATCCAGGAAAGCAAGCCTATCCCGGATTTTAGCGGCACTGACCGGTATCAGGTTGTGCTGACCTTGCATGGAGACGTTCAGGACCCCAAATTCCTTCAATTTCTTGAAAAAGTCGGCAGGGAAAAGCTCCAGCTTTTCAGTACGGCTGATTTCCTCCTCCTCGATGTTATCCACCGGGAACAGCCGGTGCCGGAACACCTGAAGCCCCGTTTGCACAAGCTAACTACCTTGGGAGTTATCGAAAAATACGGCCGGGGCCGCGGGGTCAAGTATATTCTTGGACGTAAATATTACAAAATGGCCGGCCAGAAGGGGGTCTATACCCGAAAAAAAGGGCTGGACCGTGAGACAAATAAAGCGCTCCTTTTGAAACATATTGAAGACAACAGGAAAAGCGGAAGCAAGTTGAAAGAACTGATGCAGGTGCTTCCCGCCCATACCATGCCGCAAGTGCAGACATTACTTCGCGAGCTCAAAGCGGAAGGAAAAATTCATAACACTGGAAAGACAAGAGGGGCATTATGGTATCCGGGCGAGGGTATTACATCAAAATAAACGGTCAAATGTAATATGGATTTAATTTAATATACTTAAGTGATTAATAATAAAGGGAATTTATTGCGTCATTAAAAACAACAAAAAGCAATCATGGCGCAATAGCGCACAATAAACAGGGACAATTTACATGAAAAACCGTCGTAAAAAACTGATCGAATTGTCTTTACCTCTCGATAGTATTAACCTTGCTTGCCAACAAGAGAAAAATCCTTTTCTTAAAAACCATCCTCGTAATTTACATCTATGGTGGGCCAGAAGGCCGCTGGCCGCCTGCAGGGCGGTGCTTTTCGCCCAACTGGTGGACGATCCCTCCAGCGATCCCGAATACCGAAGGCCAGACGGCAGCGTGGATGAAGAACGGGCCGGAATCAAGCGGGCCGAGCTCTTCAACCTGATCGAGGAACTGGTTAAATGGGAAAACTCCAACAACCCGGTGGTGATCAATAAAGCCAGGGCGGAGATCGCCCGATGTGTCGCTTCCCGCAAGATAGAGCTGGGTGAATTGAAGAAAGACACTATTATTTATGGACGCGATGAGGGCAGCGGGCATCCGGACGGCCCGCTTCCCCAGGATGGCCGCTATACCGCGTGGCAAGTAAGTTGCCGCCTTGCCCCTCCCAAAGTGGTAAGCCACTTTCTGGAAAAATACGCCCCGCCGGTGCTCGACCCCTTTGCAGGGGGCGGTTCCATCCCCCTGGAGGCGCAACGCCTCGGTCTGCGGGCGCACGCCTCCGACCTAAACCCCGTGGCAGTTCTCATCTGCAAGGCCCTGATCGAGATTCCGCCGAAGTTTGCGGGACTTCCGCCGGTGAATCCTGAATCGACGAAAAGGACCGTATGGCAGGGGGCGCAGGGATTGGCGGAAGACGTGCGGTATTACGGGAAGTGGATACGCGACGAGGCGGAAAAACGGATCGGGCACCTCTATCCCAAGGTGAAGATTACGCAGGAGATGGTGGATGATGGAAGGCCGGATTTGAAGCCGTATCTTGGGCAGGAACTCACCGTCATCGCCTGGCTGTGGGCGCGGACGGTTAAGTGCCCGAACCCCGCATGTGGAAACCGTTTCCCGATGTTGCGTAGTTTTTGGTTAAGCAAGAAAAAAGGCAAAGAAGTCCATGTTCAGCCGATAATTAATCAGGGAAAAGTCAGATTCCGCCCCGTCTTAGGGAAGGATAATGTTCCTAAACATACGACGGACAGAACAGGGGCACGGTGTATTTTTTGCGGTCAATTTATAAAGAAACCGGAACTTCGTGATCTGGCCCGCAAATATGGCGTGAACGAAGTACCCCTTGCCATTGTAGCGGAAGGAAACCATGGGAGGATTTATCTTCCTTTTTCCGAAAACGATATTCCTACCTTGGAAAAACCTGATGTGCCCGCGCTTCAGCAACCGCTTGTGGATGATAAACGGTGGTTTTCACCTCCTTTGTATGGCCTGCCGGAATTTGCCGACCTCTTCACCCCCCGCCAGCTTACGGCCCTGACGACATTTTCCGATCTGGTGAAGGAGGCGCATAAAAAGGTACTGAAAGATGCCGAAAAGGCTGGCACCCTTCCAAATGATGGCCACTCTTTGGACGAAGGTGGTAGCGACCCGCAAGCATATGCTGACTCTATAGCAACATATTTAGCCTTTGGAATTTCACAACTAAGTCGATATTCTTCAACGTTATGTAGCTGGAATCAAACAAATCAAAACATAGCTCAAATGTTTGGTAGGCAAGCTTTACCTATGGTATGGGATTTTGCGGAAGCAAATACAATAGTTGGGGTTTTATCAATCGCTTCAACCATAGAATGGATTGCTAACTCTTTAAGAAACATCCCTTATTATCCTAAAGGTCTAAGCTTTCAACATAACGCTACGAATAAGTTGGTTCTTGATAACCCGCCTATAATCGCAACTGATCCTCCTTATTATGACAATATTGGTTATGCCGACCTTTCCGATTTTTTCTATATCTGGTTGCGACGAAGTTTACGGGCGGTTTATCCCGGCCTGCTTGCCACCATGCTCACTCCCAAGGCCGAGGAACTGATCGCCTCTCCCTATCGCCACGGCGGAGACAGGAAGAAGGCGGCGGAGTTTTTCGAAACGGGGCTGGGACAGGCTATTCGACAGTGGAGGCAATATATCCATCCTAACTATCCGACCACAATTTTTTATGCTTTTAAGCAGGCTGAAACGAACAAATCCGGCACTGCCTCCACTGGCTGGGAAACTTTTTTGACTGGTATTATTGAGGCTGGATTCAATATTACTGCTACTTTACCTATTAGAACAGAAAGAACAAAAGGTCTTAAAGGTGGTGTCAATGCCTTAGCTTCTTCCGTGGTCCTTGCCTGCGTGCCCCGGGCCGAAGACGCTTCCCTTGCCACCCGGCGGGAGTTCATTGCCGCGCTGAAAAGAGAACTCACCGACGCCCTGCGCCTGCTGCAATCGGGCAGCATCGCGCCGGTGGACCTGGCCCAGGCCGCCATCGGGCCGGGCATGGCCATCTTTTCCCGTTACGCCAGGGTGGTGGAATCGGACGGCAGCTCCATGACGGTGCGCACGGCGCTGACCCTGATCAATCAGGTATTGGATGAGGTTTTAAGCGCGCAGGAAGGGGAATTTGACGCTGATACCCGCTGGGCGGTGGCCTGGTTTGAGCAGCACGGAATGGATGAAGGAGAATTCGGCGTGGCTGAAACACTGTCCAAAGCCAAGAATACGGCAGTTAACGGCCTTGTTGATGCAGGGCTTATCACTGCACGTTCAGGCAAGGTCAGGTTGATTCCCCGCGATCAAATGCCCGAGGACTGGGACCCGGCGGCCGACAAACGCCTCACCGGGTGGGAGGCAACCCAATACCTGATCCGCGCCCTGGACCGGAAGGGCGAGCCCGGCGCCGCGGACCTACTGCGGAAACTGGGCGGCGACTACGGCGAACGGGCCCGGGATCTGGCCTACCGGCTGTATGCCATCTGCGAGCGCAAGGGCTGGTCAGGGGAGGCCTTGGCCTACAACAGCCTGGTCATCGCCTGGCCGGAGATCAGTAAGCTCAGGAGTCAGGAGTCAGGAGTCAGGAGACAGGAGCAGGGAGAAATGTTCGAATGACAGGAGTCAGAAGGAAGGATGCAGAATGGAAAAGAATAGATTGAAGGCAAGGAGAAGGCCATGGCTAAAACAAACCACGCGAGGGTAGGCGAGGCGCTGGAGCTCTTGAAACAGGGGCTCTGGCCCTTTGTGGAAAGGGAATTGCAGGCACGATACAAAGACGCCTGGAAAACCGAGGCCGCACGATATTTCTCAAGCGCGGGGTCGTTCGAGGAGATAAACTGGGATACGGCGGCCATCCTCAAGCTCATGTGGGACGCCTGGAACGATGTTTTCCGGCACATTCTGGGGCGCTCGGAACGATCCCTCGTCAGTGAATTGCGGGATGTTCGAAACAAGTGGGCGCATCAGGAGCCCTTCACCAGCGATGACGCGTACCGCGCCCTGGACAGCGCGGGGCGGCTCCTCACGGCGGTCTCCGCGCCACAGGCAAGGGAAGTGGAGGATTTGAAAATGGCGTTGCTGCGGACCCGCTTCGAGCAGCAGCGGCGAGACAAGATGCGCAAGAGCGCCTTTCAACCCACCGAGGGCAAACCCCAGGGGGGATTGAAACCCTGGCGGGAGGTTGTTACGCCCCACCCGGACGTGGCCAGCGGGCGATACCAACAGGCGGAGTTTGCCGCCGACTTGTGGCAGGTTTACCTGGGGGAAGCCACGAGTGAATATCAGCACCCCACGGAGTTCTTCCGCAGGACATTTGTCACGGAGGGTCTGCGGAAGCTTCTTGGGAACGCCCTGCTCCGGCTTTCCGGGTCCGGAGGAGACCCGGTCGTGGAACTGCAAACCAATTTCGGGGGCGGTAAGACCCACAGCATGCTGGCCCTGTATCATCTCTTTTCCGGCGCGCCCATATCGGACCTTCCCGGCGTTGAGGAGATTATCAAAGAAGTTGGCACGGAAATTCCCTCCGGCGTAAAGCGCGCGGTATTGGTTGGCACGAAGATTTCCCCCGGAAGCCCGATTGTTAAAGAGGACGGCACGGCTGTCCGAACGCTTTGGGGCGAAATCGCCTGGCAGCTTGGGGGTAAAGAGGGCTATGAAATGGTGCGGGAAAACGATGAGAATGCCACCAACCCGGGAGACCGCCTGAAGGAACTCTTCAACCGGTTTTCCCCCTGCCTGATTCTCATTGACGAGTGGGTGGCGTACGCCCGTCAGTTGCACGAGGGCAGCGATCTTCCCGCTGGGTCTTTCGACACCCAGTTTACCTTCGCACAGGCCTTGAGTGAGTCCATTAAAAACGCGAAGAACGCGCTTCTGGTTGTGAGTGTGCCGGCATCGGACAACGAAATCGGTGGCGACTGGGGCCAGCGGGCGTTGTCACGCTTGAAAAACACCATTGGGCGGGTGGAGTCAAGCTGGCGCCCGGCAAGCCCGGATGAGGGCTTCGAGATCGTACGGCGACGCCTGTTTGAACCGATGACAGACAAGCAGGCCTTTGTCGACCGTGACACGGTGGCACGCACCTTCGTGGATATGTACGGCACGAACCACAGCGAATTTCCCTCGGAATGTCGAGAGGCAGAGTATGAGCGCCGGATCAAAATGGCCTATCCCATTCACCCGGAGCTGTTCGATCGCCTTTACAATGACTGGTCCACCTTGGACAAATTCCAGCGCACTCGCGGGGTTCTTCGCCTGATGGCGGCGGTGATTCATTCCTTATGGGAGCGCCAGGATGCCAACCTTTTGATTATGCCGGGGACAGTTCCCATCGATGATCCAGCGGTGCAGTTTGAGTTGACCCGCTACCTGGATGACCAGTGGACGCCGGTGATCGCCAAGGATGTGGATGGCGAGCATTCCCTTCCCCTTGCTTTGGACAGAGAAGTCCCAAATCTCGGGCGTTACTCCGCGTGCCGCAGGGTGGCCCGAACGATCTATCTTGGTTCCGCGCCAATCCAGCGGGCCGCCAATCGCGGGATCGAGGACCGTCAGGTCAAGTTGGGATGCGTGCAGCCCGGGGAGACAGTGGCAACGTTCGGAGACGCCTTGCGGAGGTTAACAGACCGGGCGACGTATTTATATGTCGATGGCCGTCGGTACTGGTA
>JALTEW010000214.1 GCA_027073795.1 bacterium
GAGGCAGACCGCCTCCCGGAGTCCATCTTTACCCCCTCCACCAAGGCTGAACAGGGAACGCACGACGAAAATATCCCTTTTCCCGCCATGGAGAACGCCCTCGGGAGCGAAATGGCAAAGAAATTGCGGGACCTGAGCATCGCCATATATCAGCGGGGAAGAGACATTGCGGAAAAACGCGGGATTATTGTGGCTGACACCAAAATGGAATTCGGCTTGCTAAACGACCAGATCATCCTCATCGATGAACTGCTCACCCCCGATTCCTCCAGGTTCTGGCCAGCGGACACCTATGAACCCGGGCACGCGCAGGTCAGTTTTGATAAGCAGTTTCTGCGAGATTACCTGGACAGCCTCGGCTGGGACAAGTCCCCTCCCCCTCCTGTCATCCCGGAAGATATCCTTGAAAAAACCCGCCAGAAGTATGAAGAGGCATACAAGCGACTGACAAGCCAACCCAAAAAGTGAATAAGGGAACCACTATGCCCGAACCAGACAGCCTGGACGTTCAATCCTTGATGGAGGACATCAAGCGGCGTGTCAGGGAGCGCATCGAAAAAGGGGAATTTAAGGAAGAGGAAGTCAGGAAAATTGAAGAGACGGAGCTTTCCATCTCCCCTAATATCGAAGACCTCCTTGAGGAAATTAAATCTCTTTCCAAATCCTTTGATACCCTTCTTGCACCGCTGAATGACCTCTGGATCCCCTACCGTTCCTTGCCTCAGCCAGGCACCAAGGGAAAAATCCTGTCTCTCACCCAAAAGATTCTTTCTCCCCTCACGCGCATCTTCTTTGCCACACAAATGGAATTCAACTCGCAGGTCGTACGTTCCTTCAATGACCTCAAGGTTTACCTCGCACGCATCCTTGATCTGACGGCAAACCTCTCCTACCGTCACTATCTCTCCAGGATCCAGAGCGATCTGGACGAAGTCAAGGAAACGCAGCGCCGTCTATTCCGCCTGATCCTTCGCGCCATGGATCAGCATAGAAACCTCCGCAGGAAAGTGAGGCATCTCGGTGAAAAATCCGCCATGGAAACGGCAAGGGGGATCCTGATCAGCCCGACGGACTCCGCTCCCCATCCCCCGACCGCTGAAAACGATGAGGCAGGTGATGCCCTTTACCTGGCCTTCGAAGACCTGCACCGGGGAGACCGAAAACAGATTATGGAGAAACAGGAGACCTATCTCAAATACTTTCGCTCTTGCCGGAAGGTCCTGGATATCGGGTGTGGACGGGGGGAGTTTCTGGAGCTCCTGAAAAAATCAGGTGTGGAAGGGGTTGGCATTGATATCAATCCCGCCATGGTTAAATACTGCCGGGAGCTTGGCCTGAACGTGGAAAAGGCGGACGCGGTTCCCCATCTTTCCGCCGTGCCCAATGGCCATTACGATGGAATCTTCTGTGCGCAGGTCGTGGAACACCTTACCTGGCCACAGATTCTCTCCCTCTTACGGCTGTCCTTCGAAAAACTCGCTGACGGGGGGAAAATACTCATGGAAACCATCAACCCCCAGTGCCTGACCACCTTCAGTGGTATTTTTTACCTCGACCCCACCCATGTGAAGCCTATCCATCCCCTGATGCTCCAATTCACGTGCCAGGCCATCGGGTTCAAGTCTGCTGACATCCTCTACACCTCCCCCATTCCGGACGAAATGAAGCTGAAGGAGGTTGATTTCTTCCGAAGAATCGGGGATGCCTCTGATAAATTGATTAACGTGTTAAACGACAATGTAATACAACTCAACGAACTTCTCTACGCACCCCAGGATTACGCCGTCCTCGCCGTCAAAGGAGAAATCCCCTCTCCATGAAATGGTATTTTGTTATCCCGTGGTATGGCACCTATATCCCAGGCGGCGCCGAGGCGGAATGCCGGGGAGCAGCAACGCACCTTCGGGAAACGGGCATCGAGGCAGAGGTTTTGACCACTACCGTAAAGGATTTCATGTCTGACTGGTCTCAAAACGCCTATGAGCCGGGTATATATGAGGAAGAAGGGGTCCCCGTTCACCGGTTCACCGTCCAATCCACCAATCATGACATCTTTGGCTACATTAATGACCGACTCCTCAAAAAATGGAAGATACGCCCCGAAGAAGAGACATACTTTTTCAAGGAGATGCTCCGGTCTGATGACCTGTTTCGATTCATCGAAGAAAACAACGGGAAGGATATCTTCATCTTTATCCCTTATATGTTCACCACCTCCGTTGAAGGCGTCATGATACACCCGGAACGTTCCCTTCTTCTCCCCTGCCTTCACAACGAGTCCTACGCTACCCTGACTCCTGTTCGACGGGCCTTCGAGGCATGCGCCGGCGTACTTTTCAACGTATATGAGGAAAAAACCCTGGCCAATCGCCTCTATCGTTTGCCTCCCGAGAGGCAGCAAGTCGTGGGAATCGGACTTGACACAACCCTTGCGGGAAACGCCGAACGTTTCAGGAATGCCTACCAAATTCGCGAGCCTTTTATCCTCTATGCCGGGCGTAAGGATGAGGGAAAGAACACCCCCCTGCTTATCCGCTACTTCAACCGGTTTATCCAGCGACAAGAAACTAATCTGAAACTGGTCCTCATTGGGAACGGGCAGGTTCCTGTGCCGGACTCACTGCAAGACCGTGTCGTCGATCTGGGGTTCGTCCCCGTGCAGGACAAGATTGACGCCTGCAGGGCTGCGACACTTTTCTGTCAGCCATCCGTCAATGAAAGTTTCTCCCTCGTCATCATGGAGGCGTGGCTCCAGGAAACACCGGTCATGGTGCACGCGGATTGTCCTGTAACCCGCGGCCACTGCATCCGAAGCAACGGGGGACTCTATTTCGCCAACTATCCCGAGTTTGAGGAGATTCTTATCAGGCTCCTCAACGAAACAAACCTGAGAGAGAGCATGGGAGAGGCCGGGAGACGTTACGTCCTTTCGAACTACCAGTGGGATGTTGTCATTGAGCGCTACAAAGAGGCCATCCACGGCTGGTTCGGGGAGATCTGAGACATGATCTGCCAAGTCGTCCCGGATTTTTATCAATACGACGCCATCTCACAGCATGCACTTCATATTTCTGCAATGCTGTCTGAAGTCGGCATCCCCTCGATAACCTGCGCCAGCCATGTCTTTCCAGAATCTCTCCGCACAGAGGTTCCACCCGCGGAAGAAACTTTTACTCAACTGACACAAAGTGACACCCTCATATTCCACTTTTCTATTGCCACGCCGCTGGTCGATAGGCTGAAGGATCTTCCCTGCCGGAAGGTCATGATCTATCACAACATCACACCGGCCCGGTTCTTCAAGGGCGTAAGTCGAAAGACCGCCGCTGCCTGCGAAAAAGGGCGCGAACAGTTCGCCACCTCGACCGGGATTTTTGACACTGCCCTGGGCGTGTCCCGCTTTAACGAAATGGAACTAAAAGCAGCGGGGTATAAAATGACAGGTATCCTTCCCCTTGTAGTGGCAACAAATATCATCGATGATCGGACGGTTCGAAGCCTGTTTTTCCAGTCCGAAAAGGTCACCCTTCTCCACGTGGGGAAGTGGGCGCCCAACAAGCGAATCGAAGATATCATCAAGGTCTTTTACCTGTACCACCGAATAAACCCTGAAAGCCGGCTTATCCTTGTTGGCAGGAACTGGGAATGGGAAAACTATGCCCAGGCGGTGGTAGGATTGATGCATTCCTTTAAACTTCAGGAAAAAATCAAGATTTTTCAGGCACTCTCTGCCCCGGATCTGGCCGCGCTCTACCGTGCCAGCGATGTCTATATCAGTATGAGCGAACACGAAGGCTTCTGTGTGCCATTGATCGAGGCGATGGCCTCTGACTGTCCCGTTCTGGCCTTCGATGCCGGCGCCGTTAGCGAAACCCTCGGGAACGCGGGAATCCTTTTCAAAAGTAAAAATATCCTTGAGATTTCCGAGTGGATACATTTTCTTATGAACAATAAAAAATTGTACAACTCCCTTGTAAAAAAGGGAAAAGAAAGGGCCAAGGCCTTTTCCTACCAGGCTGTCTTTGAAAGATTTAAACTTCTTCTTCCAATCATTCTGGGCAATGTGGGAAACTGAAATGGAAATCCATCAGTTCGTACCGGATTTCAGCTACGGAGATGCCATTGGAAACGATGCCCTTGGGATTCAGCGCGTCCTCAAGGGATGGGGCTTCGATTCAAGGATTTTCAGCAAAGTGATTCATCCCATGTATCGAAACAGGGCCGAATTTTACCTGTATTACCGGTATCACAGCCATCCGGACAACATCCTCATCTTTCATTACTCGACGGGAACGGAACTTATTGATTTCTTGAGAGATTTCCCAGAAAGGAAAATCCTCATTTATCACAACATCACACCCGCGCATTTCTTCGAAGGGGTAAATCAGAAAGTCGCGCACCGTTGCCAAGAGGGACGCGATGAGCTATCCCGGCTGACGGGGGTGTTCGACCTGGCTCTGGGAGATTCTACCTATAACAGGGAAGAGCTCGAAGCCATGGGCTACCGCCAGACAGGGGTTTTACCCATCATCGTGGATGTCTCGGCCTATCGCCAAAGCCTGAAAAAAATCCCACGGTTTTCGTACCTGAAACATCAGGCTCCCACACTCCTGCATGTGGGGCGTGCTGCGCCTAACAAGCGTCTGGAGGATATCATCAAGGTTTTCTACTTCTGTAAAAAATTTAGTCCCAGGATCCGATTACTCCTTGTGGGAAGCCACTATGACACAGAAACCTATGTTGCCGCCCTCAAGAAACTCATCAAACACCTGAATTTGAGAGACGTTATTTTTCCGGGGCACATCTCAACACAGACCCTGACTGAAATCTACGCCCATGCCTCTGCCTACCTCTGCATGAGCGAACACGAGGGCTTCTGTGTCCCACTTGTTGAATCCATGTTCTTTGGCCTTCCCATCGTGGCCTACAATGCCGCTGCCGTCCCCGAAACCCTCGGGGATGCGGGAATCCTTTTCGAAAAAAAGGACTATCCGGCGATCGCCGAGGCTGTCATGGAACTCCTTGAAAATCAGGATTTAAGGAATCATCTTGTCGAGAACGGGAAAAGGAGGCTGCAGGCCTTTACAGAAGCCGCCGTTGCCCCTATTCTAAGACTCCACCTCCAGAACGTGGGGGTTAAGATAAAGGACTGAGGGATGAGGACTAAGGGGAAAAAGTTGGCGGTTGTCAGTATGCGGATAACAAGAAAAAGCTCAAAGCTGAAAGCCTTTTTCATCTTGCTTTCACCCTTCAGCTTCGAGTTCCCGCTTTTCACCTTTTGCCTTTCGCCTTCCACCCCCGTGAAATCCGCTGTGCTGTGGCTTCGCCAATTTCACAGGGTAAACCTTCTACCTTTTCCCTTCCACCTAAATTAACATGAGATTCCTGGTTGTCACTTCCTATGTGCCGTTCGAGATGGGGGGAAACGAGCGCCTGGCCATCGCCCTTGTCAAAGAACTCAGGAAAAGGGGACACGAGGCTGACACCCTCTTTACCCCTCAAAATAGGCACTACCTCTTCCGAAGCCTCATGGCGGGCTACCTGGCCAATTACCTGACGGACGTAAAAGAGGTTGACGGGAAACCGGTTGACCGCGTCATTACAATAAAATTTCCCAGCTTCGCCGTCCGGCATCCCTTTCAACTCTGCTGGTTTGCCCACAGGCAACGAGAGTACTACGATCTCTGGGGGGAATGGTACACCTATCAGAAACGAATCGGGGCGGGATGGCGACGAAAGATCCAGCGCGTGATTCTGCACAGAATTGACAATTATCTCCTATCCCGCCATGTAAAAAAGCTATACGCCATCTCAGGAAATGTTGCCAACAGGTTGAAAACATGGGGAAATCACAACGCGGAAGTTCTCTATCCCCCACCCCTTATACCGGATAGCCTCCAGGTCAAAGCCTACGAACCCTACATCTTTTCCGTCTCCCGATTGATTTCCCCTAAACGCATGGATCTCCTCGTGGAGGCGATGCGTTATGTAAAAAATGGAAACATCCAGGCGGTGATTACGGGGAAGGGTGCCGACCTGCCACACCTGCGTGACATGATCAAGGAATACGGGTTTGAGCACCGCGTAACCCTAACGGGAGAGCTTGATGACAAGGCGGTTTTTCAACACCTTTCAAATTGCCGGGCTGTGTTTTTCGCCCCGAGGAACGAAGATTACGGCCTGGTGACTGTGGAGGCCATGCGGAGCCATAAACCTGTTATAACCTGCACGGACAGCGGGGGCCCCACAGAGTTGATCGAAGATGAGAAAAACGGCTTTGTTCTTCCCCCTGATCCCCAGGCTATTGCCGGGGCCATTGACCGATTGGCTGAATCCGAAACCCTTGCCAGAAGCCTCGGAGAACAAGCCTATCAAGACAGCCTTGTCATAAACTGGGACAAGGTCGTGGAAAGGTTTACCGCGCCGCTATGAATGTCGCCTGGATCGTCCCCTGCCAGACCGGTTACAAATCCATTATGCCATACCTGAACACCCTCACGGAATTTCCATGGGTCGTCCACATCTACCACGGGGACTATCCCGTGAAGGTTCACAGGCGCCTTACCCACCTGCCTCTTAAGAAATATAAAAAGATGAAAGGACTCTACGCCATTGTCCACCTTTTTACGGATGACTGTTCCACCTGCCAGGCGTTTACCCCAATCCCTCTTCTGGCACAGAGAATCTTTCAAACCCCTGTCCCACACGCCTATACCTTTAACGATCTTCTCTTTTTATATTTGAAAAACCTATGAGTTCCCTTGTTGAATCCATCCAGGCTCACGCCCCTGACCCGAACCATCCTGTTATCTCCATCACCATCCCTGTTCGAAATCCCAACGAGCAGGTCTTCGCGGAATGCCTCCGGTCGCTCAAGGAACAGCCCCTCTTTCGCTATTGCGAGATTCTCATCATCGATTCCTCCACGCGGCCGGTCCAGACCTTTGAAACCTTCCGGGACATCCTGAAAGTCTATCCGATCACGCGGAAAAATGTCAGCGGCGCGCGGCAGGATGCCCTGGACCATGCGCGGGGGGAGGTCCTCGTGGGGATCGACAGCGACTGCATCGCCGAGATAGACTGGCTGTCCGCTATCCTGGCGCCGCTTGACCGGGCGAAAGGAATCGCAGCCGTCATGGGATACAATCTCCCAGGCGTCGAGGGATGGATCAGCGACTGGTTCCAAAACGCCTATGAGGGTTGGCTTTTTTACGTCAGTGCTGAAGTTGAAGATACGCGCTATATATTCACGCTCGATACGAAAAACTACGCCGTTTACACCGATGTAGCCCGTCAGATCGGCTTCGATGAGAGCTTAAAAGCGGGAGAGGACCACGATTTCGCTACCCGCCTGAGGCGAGCCGGATACCACATCGCTTACACCTCTAACGCCAGAGTCAGGCACGTCCACAAACAAACCCTTCCCCAGCTTCTCCGGCAGCAGGGATGGCATGGGTTCGGCTACGGTCAGACCGTCGTGAAAAATGACCTCGATATCTACTGCCGTCGGCCCTTCCGGTATCTCGTCAAACAGGGCCTGATCTTCCTGTGTTTTCCTATCTTTTTACTCAAGCTTTTAGTGGAATTCAAGAAAGGAAGATTGAAAGGGGTTCGAACCTACTTCGTAAGCTGGTTAATTACCTATCGGTTTCAAATCGGAATGATTAACGGAATGTATCGGCAGGGGGGATGGACATATCTAAAAAGGCGCTTCCTGTCCGACCTCTTTTCCCACTACCCTGGTGCAAAGCTGGAGCGATTATGAAGCTTCTGCTTGTTTCGTATGTCTATGGCCGTGAGCTTGTGGGGGGCGCGGAGCACTTTATGGCCGGTCTCACACGCACCCTGGCCCGCCGGGGACATACCGTAGAGGTGGCCACAACCACGGCCGTTTCCCTTCAAGCTCCGTCGGCCTTTGGCATCCACTGGGTTAAGGGGTTTCCCGAAGGCGTGACGGAAGAGGAGGGTGTCACCGTCCGCCGTTTCGATGTCATAAACCGCAACAGGACACAACGTCTTGCCAGCAAGATGCTCCTCCACCGTGTCTTTAAAGATTTAAACGGCCGGACGTATCTTGATGAAGATCCAGGTACCTGGATCCGGTTCCTGATCACCAAGGCAAACCAACGCCCCGCCTTTTACCAGGCCCTCTACAAATTTTGTCGGGGCCCGGCCTCACCGGGACTCATCAATTTTCTCAGGGTCCATGCACGGGAT
>JALTEW010000215.1 GCA_027073795.1 bacterium
TCTTGAGGGGTCAGTTTTACGACTTTAATATGTTTCTTCTCTACCATCTTCCAGATTTTGTTTTTGTAGAGATCCGCATTCACCTTCCGGTTAACCTTGATGCAGACATCTGCTGCCTCCCTGAAAGCCTTTTTCTCGCTGGTACTCAGGGTATTCCAGAAATCGGGATTGACGATAATTACGCACTCCGTCAGGATGTGGTGGGTGATGGTCACATACTTGTTGACTTCCGTAAATTTCATCAACACCGAGGTTAGAAAGGGATTGTCCTGTCCGTCGATCACACCTTGTTGCAGGGCATTGTAAACTTCCGGAAAGGGCATGGGAACAGGCTGCACGCCAAGCTGGCGGAAGGTGTCAAGATAAACAGGACTTTCCATCAGACGGATCTTCAGCCCCTTAAGGTCGGAGGGCTTATGAATCGGGCGTTTGGAATTGGTCAGATCCCTGAACTCGTTTTCCGTCCATCCAATAGCAATGAATCCTTTTGGGGGAAAATAGGAAAAGAACTTTTTCTGGAACTCCCTATCATCTAGAACCTTATAGGCGGTTTTTCTGTCTGGGAAGATGAAGGGCAGATCAATCAGCGCCGCCTGGGGCACAAAGTTTGAAAGGACCGCCGTCGTGATGGCCGCTACTTGCAGGGTTCCTGCCTGAACCTGTTCCGCCATAGAGCGCTCCCCGCCTAACTGTCCCATAGGAAAGACCCTGATATCGATTTTACCGTTGGTTTTTTTCGCCACATACTCGGAAAAGGCAACGCACCCCTTGTGCTGCCCGTGGAATGGCGGTGCCACATGGCCGAACTTGATAACGATTTTTTTGGCGTGAGCCTCGGGCACCAAACCTGTTAGCCCAAAGATGACAAAAATAGACAAAAATAAAAAGATGGCTGTGCGTTTCATATGGTTCCTCCTTTGAAGGTTTTTATGGGAGCAAGCATTGCCTCGTCACTTGGTTAAGGTTTGCCACCTCCTTTCCGCTTTTTACCCTTAGATAATGAGTATTTAGCACAAACGAAATTATCAAGTCAAGGAAGGTGAATAATAAACCTTTCTCGGTTTTTAGGGTCTTTTAAACAAACGGTCTTTTAAATCCGTGGAATGCATGGTATAAGAAAATCCTGTGCTTTGAAAGGAGGTTAAGAATGGGGAATAAAGTGAAATTAAAGGTCTTTTTCGTTATCTTTGCAGCCGTTTTATTCTTACTAACTGCTCAGCCCCTCCTGGCTCAGCCAGGGACTCCCCCACCCCCGGGAAAGGTGTGGGTCAAGGTTGATACTGGCTGGATTCTGGTTTCAGCTCCCCCGGCGGATGCCCCTTTTATCTGGGTTGTGAACCACTGGGAAAGAATCGTGGAGATCCCTCCTGGGAAGGAATGGGTCCCGCCGCACTGGGGAGCAAATGGCTGGGTCCCCGGGCACTGGCGTGCCGTTGTTTATCCTTATAAAGGGGCCGCGTGGGTTCCCGGACACTGGGGACTTAAAGGTCATTGGGTTCCTGGTCACTGGAAGGCAGGCCCGGGTCCAAGGCTGCATCCTCGCCGCCCCTACCGTGTATGGGTTCCGGGGCACCGGGGTCCCAGAGGCAGGTGGATTCACGGCCATTGGCGTTAGGCGGAAGTCCTTCATAAAATTTAGAAGGAGGGGGGATGACTTGACACGGGCGTTTAACAACATTTATGGTGGATAAAAGGCATGCTTATCTGATAATCGCCTGCACCTTCCTTCTTTTCCTTTTAATGGGATTTGAGGGGCGTCAGGGCTTTTCTCCTGGAGCGATTCGTGTTCCCGAATCTCTTAAGCAGGCACTTCTTAAAAACGGAGTTTCCAAAGAAACCGTGCAGCGATACCTTACCCTCTCCGCTGTTTCAGTAGACCCGAAGGTTATCCTGAAAAACGTCAGCCACAGGGAAAGGGAGGAAGATTACAGGGCCTTTTTGTCAAAGAAAAGGATTGATAATGTGAGACAATTCCTCTATTATCACAAGCCCCTGTTCAAAGAGATCGAAAAATTTTATGGGGTTCCGAAAGAGGTGATTGTTGCTATCCTTCAGGTGGAATCCTCACTTGGGGAACATCAGGAAAAACATCTGGTTCTTGAAGTCTATACCTCTCTTGCCTCACTGATAGACCCCCAAATCCGTAAAAAGATAATTCAGGAGGCATCCAAAGCGGGGCTGGATACCCATTCCCTCAGATTCAAACGTCAGATACGAAAGAAGGCAGCCTGGGGCCTGCGGGAGTTGACCTGTCTGCTTCGCCTGAGTGGGCAGGGTAAAGTTGATACAATTGATTTGAGGGGGTCGTGGGCAGGGGCTTTTGGGATGCCTCAGTTCATTCCTACAAGTTTTGAAAGATACGGAGTTGATTGGGATAAAGATGGAAAGACAAGGCTGGACCGCCTCCCCGACGCGGCGGCTTCTGCCGCTAACTACCTCAAGGCGCACGGCTGGAAAGGCAGGATGAGCAGAAAGGAGGCTTTGACCGTTATAAGAAAATACAATCACAGCCAACCCTACGCTGAAACCATCCTAAAAATTTCAAAAAGACTCACAAAAATGTAGTGGAGCGGGCAACGGGACTCGAACCCGCGACCCCAAGCTTGGGAAGCTTGTGCTCTACCAACTGAGCTATGCCCGCCTGCAAGATCCGTTGACTTATATCATCCAATTGTTTAAAAGTCAATGAGATTTACCGGCGCTTAACCAAACATGAAAACATATTGGGAGAAGGAAATAAGACTGGGAGAAAAGCCATGCCTCATGCGAAGGTGAAGATTAGTCGCGCACTTGCCCCCGTGGGGATATGTGTCACCCTGTCAGAACAGTTCATGGGCGACGACAACCCACTGGGAATCCTGACAAATGCGGCTGTTCTCATCAAGGACGAGTCGATTGTGTGGGTAGGAAAGCAGGATGATGTCCCCTCCAACTTTGATCTTTCAGCAGCAGACATCCAGGACATTTCCGGTCAAACGGTTTTTCCGGGTTTCATCGATGCCCATACCCACCTCGTCTTCGCGGGAAGCCGTGCCAGTGAATTTGATTTGAGGGTTCAGGGGGCCTCTTATCTTGAAATCCTTGCCAGGGGAGGAGGTATCCAGGCGACGGTTCGAGCAACAAAAGAGTCCTCGTTTGATGAGCTGTATGATCTGGGGATACACCGTCTCGATGTACTGTTACGGGAAGGGGTCACCACAGTCGAGGCGAAAAGCGGGTATGGACTCAGCGTGGAGGGTGAAATCCGCCTTTTGGAGGTGATCCAGGCCCTGAACCGCGATCATTCAATTGATGTTGTTCCCACCTTCCTGGGAGCCCACACTATCCCCGAGGCGTACAAGTCCAGGCCGCAGGATTATGTGCGCCTTGTAATTCAGGACATGATTCCGGAGGTGGCACGGAGAGAGTTAGCGGAATTTTGTGATGTTTTCTGTGAGGAAGGGGCCTTTGACGTGGAAGCAAGCCGTAAGATTTTAAATGCTGCCCGCCAGCATGGATTGAGATTGAAGGTCCATGCAGACCAATTGAAGGCATCAGGGGGTGGAAGCCTTGCCGCCGATCTTAAAGCAACGTCTGCTGAACACCTTGAATATCTCCCGGAAGAGATCGTTCCACGGTTCAAGGAGGCAGGTACAGTAGCGGTTCTCCTTCCCGTAGCCGCACAGTATCTCCTGATGCAAAAAACCCCGCCGGTAAAAGCCTTTCTATCGTATGACGTTCCCGTTGCCATTGCCACAGATTTCAACCCGGGTTCAGCACCTTGTCTTTCCCTCCTTACCAGTATGACCATTGGGGCAACCCTGTACCATGTCACGACGGATATTGTGATTAAAGGCGTAACAATTCACGCCGCCAAAGCCATTGGGAGGGAAAAGAAGATAGGGAGAATCGAAAAGGGCTTTCAGGCCGATTTATCGGTTTTTCCGATCAATGAGTATCGCCTTGTCGTTACATCGTTTGGAGGTGTTTTGCCTCACCGGGTGATGAAACGGGGGCGGTGGGTGTTTGTGTCACCTAATTGTGACCCCGTTATGGCAGCGTGACGCACAACAACCATGGAAAGGGGTGTTTATGAAAAAATTTATCACGGCAGGCGTCCAGATTGCTCCTGTATTGAACGATATACAGGCCACCGTTGAGAAATGTCTTGTCTATCTGGAAACAGCGGTCAGGGAATACCATGCTGAGCTGATTGTCTTTCCTGAAACCATTACCACGGGGTTTGATCCAGGTGTTTCGGCAAAGGAATTGTATGAGAAGGTTGATAAGATTCCGGGAAAGCTTACCTCTCCCATCCAGAAGACAGCCAAAGGCCTGAAGGTCCATGTCGTCTGGCCCACCTATTCCCGGGGAGAAGTCTCAGGCAAGGTCTACAATTCAGCGGTTTTGATCAGCGATGAAGGAGAAATCGTGGGGGAATATCACAAAACCCACCCCTTTCCAAGCGAACGAACAGGCGGGGGTGGATGGACGACGCCGGGGAATGAAATAAGGTGTTTCAATACCTCTCTCGGGAAAATTGGCATCATGATCTGTTATGATGGTGATTTTCCCGAGGTCGCGCGTGTCCTTGCCATCCAAGGGGCAGAGGTTATCGCGCGCCCTTCAGCCCTTTTGCGGAGTTTCGACATCTGGAAGCTGACAAACCGGGCCCGCGCCTATGATAACCATGTTTATGTTGTGGGGGTCAACATCGTGGGAAGCGACGCCGGGGGAAACTATTACTTTGGGCACAGCATGATCGTGAGCCCCATCGCCCATCGCCTCGCGCAGGCCAGAGGGACAGAAGAAATCATCTACGCGGAGCTGGACCCGGATCCCATCAAATACGTGAGTTGGGGAACTAAATCTCCCATGATCTTTGATCATCTTCAGGATAGGAATGTAGCCCTTTACAAGGATATTCTCAAGGAAGCTGAAAGCCCCTTTGAGCCCACCCGAAGAATACCCTATAAAAAGAACTGAAAGGTGAAGTGCAAGGGAAAAACTTTTTAATCCCTTATGGGCAGAGAGTTTTTTTGCATTTTTCCTGAAAAGCCCTTGACAAGCGAAATATTTTTGTTATTATTAATAATGATATGCGATAGCAAAGGAGAATAGAAATAGATAAAAATTTCCGGATCCCACAAAAAATCACGAGAAAGACGGTTCAGAAAAAGGCGGTCATGCAGGTGCTGAAAGAGGCCAAACGACACCTCACGGCAGACGAAGTCTATGATATCGTCAAGAAGCGCGTTTCGCATATCAGCCTGGGAACTGTTTATAGGAACCTGGAAATGCTGGTTGAGACGGGGCAGGCTTCAAAGATTGACCTGGGAGAAGGCAAGAGACGTTTTGACTCACGTACAGATCGACATCACCACTTCAGGTGCCTTCGTTGTGGGCGTGTTTATAATGTTCCTTATTTTCCCTTGGATGATATCAAGTCTAAGGTCTTAAAGGGAGCGACTTTCAAGATTACGGATATGCAAGTCGTTCTCGAGGGAATCTGTGAAACGTGTTTAGAAAAGGAGAAAGGGGGAAAGAGAAAAAAATTGTCAGAGAAGGGATTGGATGAAACGCAGAAAAACGTGCTTCAGGTTCTGTCGCGGCTTGAAAAACCTGCCGGGAACAGGGAAATTGCGCAGGCGGCCGGGCTGGACGGAAAGGAGGTCACCAAGACCCTCAAGGCCCTGAAATCAAAGGGCCTGGTGAACAGCCCGGTGAGGTGCAAATATGCTGCAACCAAGTCAGGAAAATTGGAAGCCTTAAATAATTTAAAAAGGAGATAGAAATATGGATCGAGTAAAGGGAACGGAAACGGAAAAGAATTTACTGAAGGCCTTTGCCGGGGAATCCCAGGCGAGAAATCGCTACACCTATTTTAGGTCCCAGGCGAAGAAGGAAGGGTATGAGCAAATCGCTGCCATCTTCGAAGAGACAGCAAACCAGGAAAAGGAACACGCCAAAAGGCTCTTCAAGTTTCTGGAGGGGGGCGAGGTTGAAATAACAGCAAGTTTCCCCGCCGGCGTGATTGGAACCACGCTTGAAAACCTGAGGGCGGCCGCGGCGGGTGAACACTATGAACATGCAGAGATGTACCCGGAATTCGCGGACGTGGCGGAAAGGGAAGGCTTCAATGATATCGCTTCGGTTTTCAGGGCCATTGCTGTGGCCGAGAAGCAGCATGAAGCCCGCTACCTTGCCCTTGCGGAAAACATTGAGAAGAACAGGGTTTTCAAACGTGAGGAGAAAGTCGTGTGGCGCTGCCGGAACTGTGGATTTATCTTTGAAGGTTTTGAGGCCCCCAAGGCCTGCCCCGCCTGCGCCCATCCCCAGGCCTACTTTGAGCTCCTGGGAGAAAACTACTGAGATGTTTAAGGAGCCATCAATGTTAACCATTCAAACTAATTAAATTAACTTAAGGAGGGTTTGATATGACGGAAAAACTGCAGATTTGGAAGTGTGAAGTGTGTGGAAACATCGTGGAAATGGTTCATGAGGGAAAAGGGGAGCTTGTCTGCTGCGAGAAGCCGATGAAGCTTTACGCTGAAAACACAGTAGATGCTGCTAAGGAAAAACATGTGCCCGTGGTCGAGGCTTCCGGAGGGACCATCAAGGTCACGGTAGGAAGCGTGGCCCACCCCATGGAGGAGAAACATTATATAGAGTGGATCGAGGTTATCGCGGATGGCAAGGCCTATCGCCAGTTTCTGAAGGCGGGAGAAGCCCCGGAGGCAACTTTTAACCTGAGCGCCGACGGCTTTACGGTTCGGGCCTACTGTAACCTGCACGGACTCTGGAGGGCATAAGCCATGTTGATTAAAAACATGGAGAAAGCCTTGAATAACCAGGATAAGAAGGGGACTATCACCACTTAAAAAATACTGAGGAGGCAATAAATGGCAAAGGTTTTTGTGGCATATGCAACCCGAACTGGCCAGACAAAAAAGATCGCCGAGGCGATCGCGGAAAGCCTGAAGGGGGAAGGGGTGGATGTAACGGTTGAAAACATCAATAAGATAAAGAAGGAAGGAGACCTTGCAGGCTACGATGGGTATATCTTTGGCGCTGCCACCTATCACGGCGAGATGATGGGGCCTATGAAGACCTTTCTCTTCATGGCGGAAAAGGCCAATCTGGCAGGAAAGGTTGGGGGCGCGTTCGGATCCTTTGGCTGGAGCGGCGAGGCCCCAGGGAGGATCTTCGACACCATGAAGAACATCTTTGAAATGGACATGGTCAGTAGTCCCTTGAAAGTTAAGAAGGTTTCAGTTGGAAACGGCGCTCAAAAGGCCCAAGCATACGCAAAAGAGATTGCCGCAAAGCTGGGATAAAGAGAGACCCTCGCTACTAACCATTAAAATAGGAGGTGGCTGATGGCTGAGGAAGAAGTTGTCGGGTGTGGAAAGCCAACCGGTTCCGTGGTTGGTGTGCCAGAGATGGAAAGTCAGGAATCAACACCAACAGAACAAAGGGAGGTTCAAATGGTGATAGCTAAAGTCGGACAAAAGGCGCCGGATTTTGCAGCGCCCGCCTATCACAAGGGAAAATTTACAAGTGTCAAGCTCTCGGATTACCTTGGGAAATGGGTTCTCTTATGCTTTTATCCGGGCGATTTTACCTTTGTTTGACCTACCGAATTGTCAGCGGTCGCTGACAGGTACCAAGAGTTTCAGGAACTGGGGGTCGAGGTTATCGCCGTTAGCGTGGACAGCATGTTTGTCCATAAGGTCTGGGATGAAGAGGAACTGGCCAAGATGGTTGATGGCGGCATCCCCTACCCCATGGCCTCCGATGGCGCGGGGAACATTGGAAAGGTTTATGGCGTGTATGATGAGGCTGGGGGCGTGGACATCCGGGGTCGGTTCATTATTGATCCCGACGGAGTCGTCCAGGGAATGGAGGTCTTGACACCCGCGGTTGGCCGAAAGGTGGATGAGGCCCTTAGACAGATTAAGGCCTTCCAACTCGTCCGGGAGACCAAGGGGGCCGAAGCCACCCCATCCGGCTGGGAGCCGGGGCAGACAACGCTCAAGGTCGGGCCCGATCTGGTCGGCAAGGTCTGGAAGGTCTGGAAACCGTAGCGGTAAGAACACCCTTCCCGGCGGGAGACCATCCCGCCGGGATTTTACGACGGAAGGAGGAGTGAGGAGTGGGAAAGGTTTTGATAGCCTATTACAGCAGGAGCGGACATACAGAAGAGATGGCGAATTATATCGCTGAAGGGGTTAGAATCAAAGGATGTGAGGTGGAGGTGAAGCCGATTTCAGAAATCAAAAACGAGAAGGACCTTAAAGGTTACGATGCCTATCTCTTTGGATGTCCTACTTATCACAGAGACATGACAGGAAACATGAAATCTTTTCTCTTTCTGGCTGAAAAAGCCAATCTGGAAGGGAAACCCGGCGGAGCCTTCGGGTCCTACACGCATTCCGGGGATGCTCCCAGTATCATCTTTGAGACCATGGAATATGTCTTTAAGATGAAGATGGCCAACCTCGGCTCATTCAAATTGAAGGAAGCGGATATCGGAAACAACATCAAATCCTGCCAGGATTATGGCGGAGCGATTTGTGAAATGTTGTCAGCTTAAAGTCTGGGAATTGCTTGATGTTTTCAAATCCTTAGAAACGGTTTAGATCAAAGGCAACCCCAATCTTTTTTAGTTAAGGAGGTGCTTTATGTTATATCCGCTTTTTGAATGGCATGGGGTTGGCAACGGAATGCTGATGGCGATTATTGCTACCTACCATATCCTGCCCAGTCACCTCGCCACAGGCGCTTTTTGGATTACCTACTTTATGGAACGGAAGGCCTATCAGGAAAGCGACATGAACATGCTCGAATTTCTGAAGAAATACAGCCTTCTCGTTTTGATCTTCTGTTTTGTGACCGGCTCTCTGACAGGCGCGGGCATCTGGTATGCCGCCACCATTATCAGCCCGCGGGCTATCTCCGGGCTGATTCATAACTATGTCTGGGGATGGGCAACCGAGTGGGTGTTCTTCCTCATAGAAATTGTCACGATCTATACCTATTACTACACATTTGAGAAAATCTCTCCCAAGGCCCATATGCGGATCGGCCTGATCTACGCCATGTCGGCATGGCTCAGCATGGTCATCATCACGGGGATCCTCGCCTTCATGCTGACGCCGGGCAAATGGACTCAGACGGGGGCCTTCTTTGACGGGTTCTTCAACCCGAGTTACTGGCCCCAGCTCTTCGTGCGAACGGCCTTCATGTTTGTCGTGGGCGCCTCCTATGCCGCCATTGTTGCGAGTTTTATCAAGAACCCCAATGTCAAGGAAAAGGCCATGAAAGTCGCTGCCAGATGGGGACTGGGAGGCCTGGTCATTGGCGGTCTGTTCACCATCTGGTATTTCGCGAAAATTCCTGCAACGTCAAGATCCATTATCTTCAATGACCTGGGATTCACACAGACATTGTTCAAGGTGGCTATCGTGGCGGGTGTGCTTCTTTTTATCTATTTTGTTATATGGGGTCTAAAGAGAGGCCGAAGGGCCGGGCCAATTCCAGCCATTATCGCCATGCTGATTCTCTTTGTCGGCATCTGCGCGGGCGAGACCATCCGTGAAATGGCACGTAGACCCTACCTGATTCCCAATTACATGCTAAGCAATCAGATGATTGACCATGATATGAAGATGAAGGGCATCACAAGTGAAGTGGCAAAATTCAACAAAGAAGGGGTGTTAAAAAATTACTATTTTGCGCCCGACAGCGTGAAAAAGATTGATGCGTCAAATTTCATGGCGGCGGGCCGCATCCTAACGAAACTCGAGTGTATTAGCTGCCATACCGTAGAAAAGAACGGGTTCTTCTCCATCCCGAAACTGATGGTCAAGTTCGGGGCGTCATCCCCAGAGGAAGTCTATGACTTTCTCGATGCGCTGGGAGATTCCACCTACATGCCGCCTTTCGTGGGAACGGAGACCGAGAAACGGGCCATGGCCACCTACATCGCATCCCTGGTTAATCCCGACAAGAAGACGGATCCTGATTGGGTTCTTAGCGGTAAATAACATCCCACGGACATAAAAGGAGGAGATCCGATGGAACTATCACAGGTATTAAACGGGTTGCGGGATCCCATGGGGGTACCGTTCTATCCCTGGCTTTTCCAGGTGCTGATGGTCCTGACCTTTGCCCTGCATATCATCTTTGTCAATCTGGCCATTGGCGGGTCTTTCATGGCATTCTATGAGCACTACAAAAAGGGAGAATACAACAAAAAACTCTCGGGCTTTCTGGCACGGGCTACAACGGTCAACCTTTCCGCGGCCGTGGTTCTCGGCGTGGCGCCCCTTCTGTTTGTCCAGGTTATCTATGATCCCTTCTGGTATGTCTCCAACCTTCTGTCTGCCTGGTGGGCGATAGGCTTTCTCTGTTTCGTCACAGCGGCGTTTCTGGCCCTGTATGCCTTCTATTTGAAACGCTCAGGCAACATGAAAGGATTCGGTTTTTTTGGCTGGGCAACCTTTGTCCTGCTACTTCTCGCCGGATTCTCGATGCATCTGTTGTCCTTTCAGTTTCTGGAACCGGAAAAGTGGAAGGTGTGGTATCTCACGGGAACCGTGATGAACACGAGTGGCACAACGATCTATGACTTCAGCATCTCACGGTATCTTCATTTCATCATTCCCTCGTTTGCCATCACCGGGGTTTTCATGATGCTCTACGGGTGGTTTTTCAGCAAGCGGGAAGATATGGACAAGGAATACCTCCACTGGGTGGCCGTATCCGGGGCGAAAATGGCGTTGTGGGCCACGATTGTTCAGATTATCATCGGCCTCTGGTGGCTCTTTTCGCTGCCTTTTGCCAAAAATTTTGCGACCAATCCCTTCTTCCTTATCGGGGCGGCGTTGGGTGTAGTTTTTCTCTTTGTGCTTGTAGCGGCCCAGAATGCGCCGGAAAAATATGCGGTCCTCAGTGCCCTGTTCGCCTTCCTGGCCGTCTTGGGCATGTCAGTCTCCCGAGAGGTCTTACGGATGGTTTATCTTGGAAAGTTCAACTATTCCATCTATACCTACAAACTGAACCTTCACTGGGGAAGCACAGCGTTGTTCCTCCTGACCTTCGTCATGGGAATCATCGTCATGGTATATCCTTTAGCGGTGGCCTGGAAGCTGGGACGTTACGGAAAAACCAATGAGGAGGGCGTGTAAATGGAAAAATTTGGGAAATTGACAGTTGGGCTTATGATTGCCTGGTTCATCGTAGTCGCGGGGTTTGGTATTGTCCTTTCCCTCATAAATGGAACGTTTTTTTAGGCCAGAAAGATATAAGTCTGCTTGATTTTCACAGTAAACCCTGTAAAAATCAGGTATAACCAATCCTTGAAAGAGGAAGGAGGAGAAAAATGGATAAGTATGTATGTCAGGTATGCGGGTATGTGTATGACCCGGAGCAGGGAGACCCTGAAGGCGATATCCCTGCCGGGACTTCATTTGAAGCCCTTCCCGAGGACTGGGTCTGCCCGGTCTGCGGCGCCGGGAAGAGCGAGTTTGAGAAGGAGGCATAGCCATGAAACCTATTGCCATCAAACCCAATGTTTCCTTTGTCGGGGCAGTTGACTGGGACAGGCGCCTGTTTGATAACCTCGTTCCGCTCCCGGATGGGACAAGCTACAACGCCTATTTGATTAAAGGAAGCGAAAAAACGGCATTGATCGACACGGTTGATTTTCACATGTCCGAGGTGCTTTTTGATTACTTGAAAGATGTGGATCGGATTGATTACGTCATTGCCAATCACGGGGAGCAGGACCATTCAGGAACATTGCCAAAAGTCCTTGAAAAATATCCCGAAGCTAAGGTCTATCTGACCCCCAAGGCCAAGGGGATCTTCATGGACCTTCTGCATATCCCCGAGGAAAAGTTCGTCACCGTCAAGGATGGTGAAACCCTGTCTTTGGGTGACAAGACCCTTCAGTTTATCCATGCCCCGTGGGTCCACTGGCCAGAGACCATGTTCACCTATCTCAGGGAGGATAAGGTCCTGTTCTCTGGGGATTTTCTGGGTTCCCACATTGCAACGAATGAGTTGTTTGTGAAAGATGAGGGTCGGGTTTACGAGGCTGCCAAGCGTTACTACTCCGAAATTATGGCGCCTTTTGCAGGACAGATCAAGAAAAACCTGGAAAGGATAAAAGATCTGGAACTCGACATCGTGGCGCCTACGCACGGCCAGCTCTATGACAGACCGGAGTTTATCATCGATGCCTATCACCACTGGGTTTACGATGATCCTATTAATCTGGTGTTGATTCCCTACATCTCCATGCATGGCAGCACAAAGGTGATGGTTGATCATCTTGTTGATGCCCTGACGGAGCGGGGTGTGACCGCCAGCCTGTTCAACCTTTCCGCAGGAGTTGTGGACGTTGGCAAGCTGGCCATGGCCCTGATGGATGCGGCAACAGTGGTTATTGGCACACCCACGGTTCTCTTAGGACCGCATCCCAATGTCGTCTATGGCGCCTACCTGGTCAATGTTCTGAAACCCAAGGTAAAATTCCTGTCGGTTATTGGATCCTACGGGTGGGGAACCAAGGCCGTGGATATCATCAAGGGACTTCTGACGAATCTTGGAAGGGCTGAGATTCTCGATCCGGTGATCTGCAAAGGCCTGCCGAGAGCAGAAGACCTGAAGGCGATTGAGGCCCTCGCGGAAACGATTTATCAGAAACACAAGGAAAGCGGATTCGTCTGAACCGGAACCTCTTATAACGTAAAAGAGGCCGGAGATGACGATATCTCCGGCCTCTTTTTTGCGAACGCATCAGGGTTTACGTAACCTTTTTCCTTGCCATTTTAAGGTTAGCATAACCAAAGATGATAATGAAAAAAACCACAACTTTTTCTACCTTAATTCTCGCTCAATACGGTCTTGATATTGGGGTCCACTTTACGCAACCATGTGCGGGAAGGCATTCGCAAAAGATTTCTGCGGGAATCTGTCATATTTATCGCAAACTCTTGCTCCCTTCCAGCGGATTTGGCCTGTGTCATTGAACGAAAAAAACGGGCGTGATATAGAGGGTGTATGATGGAAAGAAAAAGGGACTTCCCTCTCCTGGCGGTGGCGCTGGACGTTACGAGCCTACCCGAGGTAGAAAAGATTGTAACGCGCCTCCCCGCCCATGACGTGATTTTTAAGGTTGGCAAGCAACTTTTCGTCGCCCAGGGGCCCAGGGCTGTTTCCACCGTTCGGGAACTGGGGGGACGCTGTCTCCTTGATCTCAAGTTCTTTGACATCCCCCATACGGTTGAAATGGCCGTTACGGAAGCAACGCGCCTGGGCGTCTGGGGAATGACGCTGCACGCACTGGGAGGCAAGCGGATGCTCGAAGCCGCTCGTAAGGCGGCGGACAAGACCGCCAAAGAAATGGGGAAACCTTCCCCTAACCTCTTTGCCGTAACCATCCCGACCAGCATGGACGCCTCCACTCTCAAAGAGGTTGGCATCACAACCCCTCTGGAGGTAAGTGTCCTCCACCTCGCTGATTTGGCCATCAAGTCCAAACTCGACGGAATCGTTGCTTCACCCCTTGAGGCAGCCGTCTTGCGGAAGACCTTTGGGGACCATTTCCTGATTATGACCCCTGGCATCCGTCTTTCCCCACAGCCTAACGACGATCAGCGGCGGATTGCAACCCCCCGGGATGCCCTCTCCGCGGGGGCTGACCTTATCGTCATGGGGCGCTCAATCCTCAACACGCCAGACCCAGGGAAAACGGCCCAAGAGATTCTAACACTTTTTAAAACCTCTACTCCATGAATCTTGTTCTTGGCGTTCATCCGGTAGAGATCCTTTTAGACACATCTCCGAAACGTATCCGTGCCATTTTCTACATCCCGAAAAAATCCCCATCGGCAAAAATGGTAAAACTCATTGAAAAGGCACAGGCCAACCATGTTCCGGTCTCTGCCGTTTCACCGGGTGAAGCCCCTTCCGGCAAAATACCCCATCAAGGCATCTGGGCCCGTGTTGATCCTTTTTCCTACACAACCTTAATGCAGTGGCTCCAGCTCCAGAAGGAACGTGTCATGTCCACCCTCGTCATCCTGGATGGCATCACCGATCCCCACAACCTCGGTGCCATCATACGAACCGCTGCGTGCCTTGGATGTCAGGGAATTCTCCTTCCCAAAAACCGGAGCGCACCTATCACCCCCACAGTCTGGAAGGCCTCATCCGGCGCCGTTGGTGCCCTGCCCATCCTCCGAGAAACCAATCTCGTCCGTAGCGTGAAGCGCCTCAAAAGTGAGGGATTCTGGATTTTTGGAACCCGCACGGGAAATGCCACACCACTTTGGGACGCTTCTTGGTCTGAAAGGGTGGCCATCATCGTGGGAAACGAAGAGAAAGGCATCCGCCCTCTTCTGAGCTCCCACTGTGACCTTTATCTTTCTATTCCTTTAACAGGACCTGTGACTTCCTTGAACGTGTCCGTAGCAGCGGGTATAATCCTTTATGAGCGGGCGCGCTACCTTGCAGCGCGACCTGGGGAAGGAGCAGATCATGATTAAAATAGAAATTCCCGGGTGGGAAACGCTTGAATTTTCCCACCTCGTTCTGGATTTCAATGGAACCATCGCCAAGGACGGGCATATTCACAACAAGGTAAAAGACGCCATTTGTCTCCTGGGGAAGAAAATAACCATTCATGTTCTTACGGCTGATACGCGGGGGGACGTAGCGGAGGCCACCAGGCGCCTTCCCGTGGTCATCGAAAAATTGGAAGGGACTGATACCTCAGCCGAAAAGGCAGCCTTTGTCCGTTCCATAGGAAGGGACCATGTGATCGCCATTGGCAACGGGATCAACGACCGGTTCATGCTCAAGGAGGCCAAATTAGGTCTGTGCGTCATCGAGCAGGAGGGGGCTGCCACAGCCGCACTTTTGGCCTCGGATGTGGCCTTCACTTCCATTCTGGATGCGCTGAGGTTTATTCTGAAACCCCTGCGGTATCGGGCCACTCTAAGAACTTGAGAGGAGGAGAGACGTCACGGCGTTTGAAAAACCTGACTCTCAAAATACGAAGGCAGCCCTTTCCCTTGTCATCCAAACGGCCAGGGAAAGGAACATTCAGCATATTGTCATCGCAGAAACGGGCCGCGGAGCGGATACTCCTGTCTTGATACCTGCCCAATCCTCCCAAAAATTTCTGACATAAGCATTGGAGAGGTTATCATAAAACCCTATGACATCTGAAAAAAGCGACAAACCACAGAATAGTAAGGTGCTAACTCCCTATCTGCGGGATTACCTCACTACACTCCGCTTTCTTAATGAAATAGGAATTGACACCCTCCCAATCGGAGATAAACCTTCATTCTCCGAACCTTCCTTGACACCATCCTCGGCACCTGCTCCCAAGCTGGAAGAAGATCCCACCCACCTCCTGAACGAGTTAGAGACCTCGCTGAATAACTGCACCCGCTGTAAGCTTTCCAAAGGGCGCAATAAACTCGTTTTCGGGGAAGGAAATCCACGGGCAGAGCTGATGTTCGTGGGCGAGGGACCTGGACGCGACGAAGACATGCAGGGACGCCCCTTTGTGGGCCGTGCCGGCCAGCTTCTGACCCGCATCATTGATGCCATGGGACTAAAGCGTTCCGATGTCTATATCGCAAACATCGTCAAGTGCCGTCCTCCCAATAACCGCAATCCGGAACCAGACGAAATCGCTGCCTGTCTTCCCTTTTTAATGAAACAGATTGATGTCATCCATCCCAAGGTGATATGCGCCCTAGGGGGGATTGCCTTTCAAACCCTCATGGAAACGAAGGCTTCTATCTCCAGGTTCAGGGGAACGCTTTATCCCTGGCGGGGTGATATCCACATTATCCCCACCTTCCACCCCGCTTTCCTGCTAAGAAACCCGGCCAAGAAAAGAGAGGTTTGGGAGGACGCGCAGAAGATCATGGCGTTTCTGGCAGGTGATAGGATAAAAAGCTGAAAAGCAAAGCAGAGAAACCTTTCTCACACAAGACGCCAAGAGATAGAAAAACAAAAAAACCGCATGGAATTGGACAGACAACGCGTATAAAATTTGGAGGAAGCCTGACGTTTTGTAGGGTGGGAAGAAATGGCGCGACGGCACTTCATGATGCGCAAGCATCCCTGCTTCGGCCTAAAACGCATCTTTAAATTCCCTCCCGGTCATAACCCTCATCAAGATATTTCTGAAAGATATCAAACAGCCTGTCCAATTCACTTTCAATTTTCCTGTTTTCCGCGTGATTCGCCTCTGCGGCAATAAAACCCTGGATGGATTCAATGTCGCTTAAGGACAACTGAAAGGTAATTTTATTTCCGTTTACCTTCCCTAAACCGAATTCTTTAGGATCAACAGACGTATTTTCTAAGAGGTATTCGTAGTCGTCTTTATCGAGGCTAACTAAAAGATACGGTTTTTCCTCTTTCATCAGTATTACCTCCCTCCTGACTGGTTGCACACCCTTACGCATTGATTGTGTTGGGTAACACCAGTGTGTATCTACACAATTTCCCCCGATTCTTCAAACAGACAACCCCATTGAAATTATGGCCGGTTTGATGTAAGGCTGTCATGCGTCCTTCGGGAAGCGCGTGAACCTTGCGCGCTGCCGTGTCTGGTGATAGGATTCCCTGTAAACCTGTCATCAAAGGGAGGAAACAAGATGCCAAGCGATAAAAACCAGGATGTGGTTGACAAATTGCTCAAGGCAGGTATTGGGTTGTTTGCCATGACCGAGGAAAAGGTTAAAAAGCTTGTGGACGAACTTGTGGAAAGGGGTGAGATCTCCGGAACCCGGTCAAAGTCCCTCGCCGACGAGATTTCTAAGAGGTTCGAGAAAGGCCGCCAGGAATGGACCGGCAAGTTCACACAGGAAATGCGAAAGGTTCTTTCCAGCCTGGATATCCCTTCCCGTTCAGAGGTTGAACTTATCAAGGAAGACCTTCGGGAGATCAAGCGCGAATTGAAACGGCTGAGGAAGCAGGATGATCCCAAGGATTGACAAGACTTACAAAAACATTCGCCGTTTTCAGCAAATCCTGGGGGTTATCATCAAGTATGGGTTCGGGGATATCCTCGACCGCCTGAGGATAGAGGCCTCTATTGAGCGAGGGAAGCGATTCCTTCGCCTTTCCCCGGAAGAGGGGGGGGCAGAAACCCTTACAACCCCCATGCGGCTTCGGATGGCATTGGAGGAATTGGGGCCCACATTCATCAAGCTGGGGCAAATTCTGAGCACCCGCCCCGACTTGCTGCCGGTTAGTTATGTCCGGGAGTTCCAGCACCTTCAGGATCAAGTGCCCGGTTTTCCCTTCGAAACGGCGCTTAAAACCATTTCGGATGAACTCCATCGTGAACCCATGGAGATTTTCAGCCGGATAGAGCCGGAACCCCTTGCTGCGGCCTCCATCTCTCAGGTCCATCGCGCCACCCTGGTCAGCGGGGAAGAGGTTGTCATCAAGGTCCGCCGCCCGGGTGTCGTAAAGACGGTCGAGGCAGACATCGATATTCTCTACTACCTTGCTCATCAGATTGAGCGCCACTTTCCAGAATTCGGCATGACAAACCCTACCGGGGTAGTGAGGGAATTTGAGAAAGGTATCCAGCGGGAGATGGATTTCACCTTTGAACGCAATCACCTGACCCGGTTTCACAAGGCCTTTGCAGAAGATACCCATATCGTGATTCCCGGGGTTTACTGGGAATTTTGCACGAAGCGTGTCCTGACAGAACAGTTCTTAGAGGGGATCAAGGTGACGGAGCTGGACACCGGGTCCGATCTCCTTAAGGTGGACCGGCTCTACCTCGCTAAAAAGGGATGTGAGGCGGTTCTCAGACAGATTCTCGATTTGGGGCTTTTTCACGGGGACCCCCATCCAGGGAATGTCCTGATTATGGGTCATGACCGCATCGGGTTTTTGGATTTTGGCATTGTGGGAAGGCTCGACCCTCAGACACGGGAAACCATTATCCTCCTCCTTTCCGCTATTATTAAACGGGACCTCGACCGTTTCGTGCGTTATCTTCTTCTAATTGGAATCCCCTTGGGTGCCTTCGACCGGCGGGGATTCAGGAATGACGCCCTCCTTTTCATAGATACCTACTCCGGGCTGGGCAAACAGCGCCTGGAGGTGGGAAAGATGTTAGGTCAGTTCCTGGAGCTCCTTCGGCAATACCGAATACAAATCCCTTCCGACCTGGTTTTGTTGATCAAGGCCGTCATCACCATCGAGGGAGTGGGGATGATGCTTTCCCCCACTTACAACATTATGGAAACACTGGAGCCCTTTGTGACGAACCTGGTGAATCGGCAACTTCAGCCCACGGAGGTTTTGAACCGGGTCGGTCGCTACGCGGAGGAAACCCTTTTTTTCGCCAAGCGGGTCCCAAAAGACTTTGGAGAGGCGTTGCGTCAGATTCGTGAGAACAAGTTGGAAATCGGGTTTCGCCATAAGGGCCTGAATACCCTTGCTTCCACCATAGAACGGTCCACTAACCGCCTTGCCTTAGCCGTCTTCGCAGGCGCCCTGATCCTGGGGTCGTCCATTATCATTAAATTCCGCATCGGCCCCACGATCAAGGGAGTGAGTATCCCGGGAATAATTGGCTTCGCCCTGGCCTTTTTCGTGGGGCTCTGGGTGGTTATCGGAATCCTGCGTTCCAAGAGGCTCTAACATGGTAAAACTGAAGCAAAAATCTGTCGATTTTCTTGTGGTTGGCGGCGGTATCTCTGGGATGCAGGCGGCCCTCGATATCGCCGAAATGGGGTTTCGCGTGGTGCTCGCGGAACGAACGCCTTCCATTGGTGGGCACATGGCCCAGCTTGATAAGACCTTTCCAACCAACGACTGCAGCATGTGTATCCTCTCCCCGAAGATGGTGGCCTGTGGGAGAAATCCACTCATCGACATCTTGACCCTTACCGAGGTCCTGGAAGTTACAGGAAAGGCCAGGCATTACAACGTCCTGCTCCGCATCGCGCCAAGAAAGGTGGACCCCCGAAAGTGCCTGGGATGTGGGGCCTGTGCAAAGGCCTGCCCGGTTGAGCGCCCTGGTGTATTCGATCAGGGGCTGGTTACTATCAAGGCCATCGACCGTCCCTTTCCTCAGGCCTATCCCAATGCCTATGCCATTGATGAAACCTTCTGTATCCAGTGTGGAAAATGTGCGAAGGCATGTCCAGCCGGGGCCATCGACCTGAAGGCACAGGAACAGTTTGTGCGTCTGACAACCAGCGGGATTATTTGGGCAGGGGGTTATCAACTGGGGAATATAGATGCCCTGACCCAGTATGGCTACCGACGTTTCAAGGATGTCATTACCTCTCTGGAGATGGAGCGTTTGCTCAGCAGCTCCGGTCCCACGGGCGGAAAACTCCTGACGCCTTCTACAGGCAGGGAGCCAAGGAAAATCGCTTTCCTCCAGTGCGTGGGCTCCCGGGATGTGCGTTTCGGCCGCCCTTACTGCTCTTCCGTCTGCTGCACCTACTCCATTAAAGAAGCGGTTCTCGCGAAGGAGCATTGCAGCCAGCCGGTCGAAACAAGAATTTTTTACATGGATATCCGGACCCAGGGGAAGGGATTCGAACGTTACTACATGCGTGCCCAGAAGGAAGGGGTTGTATTTGTGCATAGCAGAGTGGCCAGCGTGGCACAGGATGAGAATGGGCTTGTGGTAACCTACAGCCCTGAGACGGGTAGTGTGCGAAAGGAGCACTTTGACCTCGTTGTCCTTGCCGTGGGGCTGGTTCCCAACCCTACCGGCGCACTTGAAAACGAGATGGAACCCCGGGATGACAGTGACTTCCTACGTCGGGAGGTAGGACATATCTTCAAAAAAGAAGGGTGCCTACCCATCGGCGCTACGGCGTGCCCTCGGGATATTCCAGAATCGGTTATCTCCGCGAGTAGCGCCGCCATCCAGGTTTCCGTCTATGGGAAAGGAAAGCCCCCCAGAGAGGTCCCGGCCGCACCTCCCCTTCAGGAAAGGGACGTCACAGGCCAGGCGCCCCGTATTGGGGTTTTTGTCTGCCACTGTGGCACGAACATTGCCGCGGTGGTGGCGGTTAAAGAGGTTAAAGACTATGCAAAGACCCTTCCCAATGTGGCTTATGCCGGAGAACTCCTCTACGCCTGTTCGGAAGATAGCCAGAAAACTATCCAGCAGATGATCGACAAGCACGCCCTGAACCGCGTCGTCGTTGCCTCATGCAGCCCCCGAACCCATGCCCCTCTCTTCCAAGAAACCATCCAGCAGAAGGGCCTCAATCCCGGCCTCTTCGAGATGGCCAACATTCGTGATCAATGCTCCTGGGTTCACAGCGACACCCCCGAGCTGGCAACGGAAAAGGCAAAGGAACTGGTTGCCATGGCGGTTGCCAAGGTCCGGATGCACCAGCCCCTCACCCCCCAAACCCTGTCGGTGACACACAAGGGCCTTATCCTTGGCGGGGGGATCGCTGGAATGTGTGCCGCCCTTGGCATTGCGCGGAGGGGCTTCGGCGTCACGCTCGTTGAACGTTCGGAAACGCTGGGGGGTATGGCAAAGCAGTTACGGGAGTTCTGGGACGGGCGGCCCGTTGCCCCCTTTCTCTCTGCCCTTACAGCGGCCGTTCGCGAAAACAAGCTGATCGAGGTAAAAACGGCAACCCAAGTTGCGGACATCAAGGGATACAAGGGTCACTTTGAGGTATCACTTCAGGAGGGCGCATCCCGGACGGAAGATACCTTTGGTAGCCTTATCATTGCGACAGGGGCAAAGGAGTGGACACCTAAAGGGATGTATGGCTATGGACAGGACAAGCGTATCCTAACCCAGATGGACCTGACATCCCTGCTTAGCGAAAAACCGGAGTGGGTGAAAAAGCTCCGGAGGGTGGTCATGATTCAGTGCGTGGGGTCCCGCACGGAGGAGCGCCCTTACTGTAGCCGCGTCTGTTGCACCCAGGCGATTCAAAATGCCCTCGCCCTGCTGGAAGTGGTACCGGAGGCCCAGGTTTTTATCGCCTATCGTGATATCCGCACCTATGGGCTTCGCGAGAACTTATATCGAATCGCGCGGGACAGGGGGGTCCTTTTTGTGCGCTATGATCCGGAACGCCCCCCCGAGATCGAGGTTCCCGAGGACCAGGGCATTACGGAACCTGTCCGGGCCCGGCTTTTCGACCCCATTCTGGAGCGTACCTTTGAAATCCCCGCCGATATGGTGGTCCTCGCCGCCGCGATGGTCCCCCAGGATGAAAACATGGCGCTGGCACAAATGGCCAAGGTCTCCCTCGATCCCGACGGCTTTTTTCTGGAAGCCCACGCAAAACTGCGTCCGGTGGATTGCGCTATGGACGGTATCTTCCTCGCGGGAACAGCGCAGGGTCCCAAGGACCTGGAGGAATCCATGGAACAGGCCTTTGCCGCCGCCGCACGCGCCTGTGGTATACTGGCCAAACAGGTTATTGAAGGTGAGGCCAGCGTTGCCGTGGTGGAAACGGCCCGGTGCGCCGGCTGCGGGTTGTGCGAAGCCGTTTGCCCCTTCCATGCCATCGAGGTTGATGTTGAAAAACAGGTCTCGGTGGTCAACCCTGCACTCTGCAAGGGATGCGGGGCCTGTGTGGCGAGTTGCCGGAATGGGGCTATTCACCTGCCAAACACTGACGACCTTCAGGTTGTGGCCATGCTAAAGGCGGTAGGATAAGGACACGTTGTAATGACGGATATTGAAAAACAGGCCGTGAGCGAATCGTGGGAACCGCGTATCGTGGCCTTTCTCTGCCGCTGGTGCAGTTATGCAGGAGCGGACCTGGCGGGGGTCTCGAGATTATCCTACCCCCCCACCACACGGGTGATTCTCGTTCCCTGTTCAAGCCGCATCAGTTCTTACCACATCATTAAGGCACTGATGGAAGGTGCGGATGGGGTCCTCGTCTCCGGGTGTCATCCGGGAGACTGTCACTATCTGACAGGGAACCTCCTGGCTCGCCGAAAGTTTATTGTGCTTAAACGCCTATTGAATTACTTGGGCGTTGAAGACGCGCGAGTGCAATTTTCATGGATTTCCGCAAGTGAGGGTGAGGAGTTCGCGACCCTCATCCGGGAAATTACGGAAAAGGTCCGAAACGTCGGGCCGTTTCGTGGATTTTTGAGTGGAGATGAAGAAAATAAATGAATGTCCCTTATAACCAGTATCTCAATGAAACTATCCGCTCCCTGTTCGAAAGAGAGACCCTGGATGGATGGATCGCCTACATAGAAGGCTCGGTTCCTCTCAAGCCCCACCCAACCGTCTTTTACAGTCCCAGCATGGTAAAAGGCGTAATCTTCAACGGGTTCTGCGTCCAGAACCTGGCCAAGTACCTGCAGCGCAATCGTGACAAGCGCATGGGTATCCTCGTCAAGGGGTGTGACCGGCGGGCCATCCGTGTCCTTATCCAGGAAAAGCAGATTGAAAGAGACCATCTCTTTCTCGCCGGTATTCCCTGCCCGGGGATGCTTAACCGGACCCAGTTGTTGGAACAGTTCCCTAAGTTACGGGAAAACCAGCTCAAAGAAGAGGGGAATCACCTCATCATTCAAACGGAGACCCCTCCCCTGGAACTGGAACGCGCCGACTATCTGCTCCCTACCTGCCGGGCGTGTCACCACCGAACCCCGGAGGATGTGGACATTTTGCTGGATGCACCACCCTTTTCAGCGCCCGATGCGGAAGAGGATTATAAAAATTGGGTCGACCCCATCGGTGGGATGCCACGGGATCAGCGGGAAGCCCTGTTTGCTAAAGAACTGTCCCGTTGCATCCTCTGCTATGCCTGCCGAAATGTCTGCCCCCTTTGTTATTGTGAGACCTGTTTCACCGATTCTCTCCAGCCCGCCTGGATGACCCCCGCCCCCGAACCGGAAAATATCTTTTTCTACCACGTGAACCGGATGATGCATATGGCGGGGCGCTGCGTAGCGTGTGGAAGCTGCGAGTGGGCCTGCCCAGAGCACATCCCCTTGCATTTGCTCTATGGCAAGATAACCGCGGATGTGGCGGAGCTTTTTTCCTACGAGGCGGGCCTCAGTGAAACCATTCCCCAACCCCTTAGCCACTTCAGTGAAGATGACCCGGATGAACACATCGGATAGCCCCCTGCTGAAACTTTCTCCCCGGGACCTTCCGTCACTTCTAAGGCCCCTCTCGGAGCGGTATGCCCTTTATGTCCCTTACATCGTGGGAGACGGGGTTCGCTTCCTCCCCTTCCAA
>JALTEW010000216.1 GCA_027073795.1 bacterium
AAGCTGCTATCTCCCCTGAAGGCAAAAGTCAACCTGATCCCCTTCAACGAGACGGAAGGCATTCCCTTTGCGCGACCGGATGAAGGCACCATCCTGGGATTTCAGGAAATTCTGCTGAGTGCCCACTTGACAGCCATGATCCGAGACAGCCGTGGAGGTGATATCTCCGCCGCCTGTGGTCAACTGGCTACTGCCTCACCTGTGTCCTCATTGTCTTTCCCCGCTGCTGAGGACGGTGGGGGAATGACCCGCACCGTATGAATCCGCTTGGGATCGGCCGCTTCGATGATCAGGGTCAGACCTTTGTAGGATATTTTTTCCTTAGGCAGGGGAACCCGACCCGTTATCTCAAAAATTAAGCCACTCAAGGTTTCGAACCGCCCCTTCTCCTCGGGAAGCCCGAAATATTCCTGAAATGCCTCGATCTCGACCCCCGCGTCAGTCAGGATTGAGCCGTCTCCCTGGGGCTGGAAGGGATTTTGCTCTACTTCATCAAACTCGTCTTCGATCTCGCCAAAGATCTCCTCGATCAGATCCTCAATGGTGACGATACCCGCCGTTCCGCCATACTCATCCACCACAACGGCGATGTGGACCCGCCAGATCTTAAAGTCCTTGAGAAGCTCCTCTAACCGTCGCGTCTCGGGGATGAAATGGGGGGGATGAAGAATATCCTGAATGGAAAACTCAGGGGTCGGCTTTCCCCAAAACTGAAAAAGGTCCTTGACATGGACAATCCCGACGATGTTGTCCAACGTTTCTTCAAAAACGGGGACCCGGGAGTGCCCCTCCTTAACCACCAGGGTGATCCAATCATCTAAAGGGGTGTCTTTAGGCACGGCCACGACTTCAGTCCTCGGTACCATGACCTCTTTAACCGTCGTCTTCTTGAACTCGAAGACACCCGTAATCATGTCGTGCTCATCCTCGTTCAGAAGCCCCTCTTTCTCCCCGATGTCAATAAGTTGCTGGATGTCCTTTTCCGTCACAGACGAGGGGGGTTCACCTTCCCCCTTAAATGTTTTCAGAAACCTTTGCAACCATCCCACAAACGGGTCCCTCCCTGGAATGAGTTCTCTAAGCTGTGGTCACGTTTCTCGAACGTGAAAGATCCATCAAAACGGTTCCTCCCCACAAAATGGCATCTTTTCCCAGGGATTGTTCCTGTCTATAAAAACCGTCTCACCCTGAAAAACCGTCATTTTGACCCTCCCGATCAGAGACTTGCCGGCAAAAGGTGTGTTTTTACCTTTTGAAAAAAGGCGCTGGGGATCAACCGTCCAGCTTTCAAGGGGATCGAAAACGGCCAGATTCGCCACCATTCCCGGCGCGAGCCGTCCCCTTTCTACCCCGAGGATACGGGCTGGTTCAACGGTCATCCTTGAGAGGATTGTGCTGGGAGAGATTCCTGCCTCGCGCCCCACCTCCAGGGCTATCGGCAGGGCTGTTTCCAACCCAGAAATACCATTGGCGGCGTACTCAAACTCTACCATCTTGGACTGCGTGTCGTGCGGGGCATGATCGGTTGCTATACAATCAATGATCCCCTCCCTCAAGGCCAGGATGAGGGCCTTGAGGTCTTGTGCCTCTCTAAGGGGGGGATTCACCTTGAAACGTGTATCGTAGGCAGACTGGTAGAGGTCATCAACTGTGAGGGCAAGATGGTGCGGTGTGACCTCGCATGTTACCGGGATACCCTGCCCTTTGGCCCACCGGATAAGCTCGATCGAGGAACGACAACTGACATGGGCGATATGAATAGGGGTCTGCAGCCACTGAGCCACCTGGATATCCCGCGCTACTACCACGCTTTCCGAAATACATGGAATCCCTCTGAGCCCCATGCGGGTTCCCATGGCGCATTCGTGCACGGCACCTCCCTTCGAAACCGTAAGATCCTCGCAGTGGTCGATTACGGGAAGGTGAAAACAGGAGGCATATTCCAGTGTCAAACGAAGAATTTCCGCATCCCTGATGGGAAAGCCGTCATCAGAAAGGGCCACGATGCCGGCCTCTTTCATGAATCCTATTTCGGCAAGCTGTTCCCCCTTTAGTCCCCTTGTGGCCGCGCCAATGGGAAGCACCTCTACGACACCTTCCCTCTCGGCCTTTTCCCGGATATAACGGGTTACAGCGGCGGTGTCGTTGACCGGAAGGGTGTTGGCCATGCAGGCTATTGTGGTAAATCCGCCGGCTGCTGCTGCCTGTGTACCGGTCTTGATGGTCTCCTTGTATTCATATCCCGGCTCCCGGAGATGGGTATGCATATCCACAAGCCCGGGGAGAATCCACAATCCCGTGCAATCGATGAGCTCTTCATCCGGGAAACGATTACAAAGCTCAGGGGCTGTCTCTTTGATTTTGTCCCCGGAGATAAGGACATCCATGACCCCATCCGTTTTCGTGGCTGGATCCAGAACCCTTCCCCCTTTAAGAATCATCGTGTTTCCCCCCGCAAAGGATATAGAGCAGCACCATTCTCAGGGCCAGCCCGTTCTCAACCTGGTCTAGAATGAGGGAGTGAGACCCATCGGCCACATCGGGATCCAGTTCGATGCCCCGGTTGATCGGGCCGGGATGCATGATAAGGACACCAGGCTTGCAGCGGCTCAGGCGGTGCCTGTTTAATCCGTAAAACCGTGAATACTCCGTGAGAGAGGGGAACAGGCCGCGTTCCTGCCGCTCCAGTTGAATCCGGAGCATCATAACGATATCCAGCTCCGATAGAATCTCTTCCAGGTTGAATGAGACGCTGACCCCCATGGCCTCGATGCCCTTTGGAATAAGGGTAGGTGGGCCGCATACGACAACCTTCGCCCCCATAGTGACAAGGGAAAGGATATTGGATCGGGCGACGCGGCTGTGCTTGATGTCACCGATAATTCCGATGGTTTTCCCCCGGATATCTCCCACATTCTCTTCCATGGTATAGAGGTCCAGAAGGGCCTGGGTGGGATGTTCGTGCGCCCCGTCACCGGCGTTTATAATGGGTACGTCGATATGTCTGGAAAGAAAATGAGGGGCACCGGCCGCACTATGACGAAGGATAATAAGGTCCGGATGCATGGCCTGGAGGTTCCTTGCTGTGTCAACGAGGGTTTCTCCCTTGACCACACTGCTGGTGGACGAGGAGATACTAACCGTGTCCGCGCTGAGGCGTTTGGCGGCCAGTTCAAAGGATGTTCGGGTTCGGGTGCTGGGCTCGAAAAAGAGATTGACAATGGTTTTGCCCCGCAACGTGGGGACCTTCTTAATCTCCCTCCTTGAAATCTCCTTAAAGGCCGTAGTGGCGTTCAGGATAGTTCTTATTTCTTCAACACGTAGCCCTTCAATTCCAAGGAGGTTTTTATGGAAGAAGGATATTTCCATTGTTCAGTCGCTAAAAACCATTATAGCACGAAAATAAGATTTGAAAAGAGGTATCTTGATAAGGCGTTCCCCCGTTTTTTAGAGGTTCACTTCGCAAGTAACATCCCTACCTACTCTTTAAGAATATTCTCTAACCCTCACTGTAATTTTGGGGGAAGTCCAGATTTATTTTTCTTTACACACAAGAAAAAAATTCGTATCCTAAAGTTTTAGGAGATCTTGTCGAAAACAAGAGCAAAGACAAGCATCGTATCTTGCATACACTAAAGATGGGTATGACTGAAAAGAGCTTTGACAACAAGGCCGGCAACAAATCTCATGATGCGATCGAGAAGCTGGTTGCGTCCAGAACAAAATATCTAAACCTGATCAGAAACTCCCCTGACATTATTTATGTCCTGGATTCGAAAGGGAACTTTTTATTGGTTGAAGGGGCTCTCGAAAAGATCTTGGGATACACACGCGAGGAACTTGTGGGGAAACATTTTTCCCTGATTGTCCACCCGGAAGACAGAGAAAGAGCACAATTTCGTTTCAACGAGCGCAGAACGGGTAAGCGGGCGACGACAGGACTCGAACTCCGCCTTGTAACAAAAAAGGGAAGGGGAAAACCGTTTGAGAGTACGTGCATCACCATTGAATTAAACGCCTTTGGACTGTACGAAAAACCCATTGATGAAAGCAGAGATGTTTTTGTGGGGACCTACGGGATTGCCAGGGATATTACCCGGCAAAAAAGGGCCGAAAAGGGCCTCCTTGAGAGTAAACAGGTCCTACAATCCATTTTTGATGGAATCCCGGACCCGATGATCCTTGTCAGGCGCGATCTAACTGTTAAGCGGTTAAATGTTCCTGCCTTGCGACATTTTCGTTTGTCAGGGTTTGAAAACGCCTTAGATAAACCCTGTTACGAGGGGCTAAGGAAGAGAAAAACCCCTTGTGTGGGTTGTCGCGTCCCTTCAGAAATCAAACGACTTAAACGACTTTCTTCTCTCTCTTTTGAGCAGAGTGACCCTTTAAATTCTGAGAAAAAATACCTTATCTCCTTGTATCCCATCAACACGGCTACTGAGCAAGGTAATATAATCATCCATTTCAAGGACATTACCAGAACAAGGATTTTGGAAAGGCGAATGATTCAAAACGAAAAAATGGCATCCCTTGGATTTCTCATATCCGGAATCGCTCATGAGATCAATAACCCAAATAACTTTATTTCTTTTAACATCCCAATTCTGAAGGATTACATTCAAAAATTGCTGCCTATTGTTGATGTACACGCGAATAGGCATCCTACTCTCGAATTCTTTGGCATGCCATATTCTGAATTTCGCCAAGACCTCTTTAGACTTTTAGACAATCTTCAACATGGCACAGAACGAATCAGTAAAACAGTATCTGCTTTGAAGGAATTTACCAGCAGTAGTGAGGAAATTGAGTTCAAGAGAGTCAATTTAAAAAACGTTTTAGAAAAGGCAATCACTTTCTGTCGTAAAAAAGTAGAAAGAATGGTAAAAACCTTTGAGGTTGACTTTTCAGGTAGCGATATCCCAATCGTAACCTTCCCAGGAGGCCTGGAACAGATTATTATCAATTTCATCATCAACGCCGCGCAAGCTTCTGATAAAAAAGATTCTTTCGTAAAAGTCGGCGTGAAGAAAGGATCCGACAAAAAAATTATCATTGAAGTAATCGACAACGGGAAAGGAATTTCCGGCAGCATGCTTGACAAGATTTTTGATCCTTTCTTTTCTACGAAACCCTCTGGACAGGGAACTGGATTGGGGCTAACCATCTGCCAAACCCTTGCCGAAAATATGGGGGCAGAGATCCGTGTCCAAAGCAACCTGGGGGAGGGAAGCATCTTCAGCCTAATATTACCCCCCGACGTTTATAAAGGATTGGAACATGGGCGCCAAAATTATTGCGATCGATGACGAAAGGGATTTTCTTGAAAGCATAAACAGGGCTTTTTTAACCTCTGGCCTCAGAAATATTACTTTGGTGGATGATCCCTTGGAAGCAGCGGCCATTATTGGTTCCGGTGAGGTTTTCGATGTCGCCCTGATAGATCTCACCATGCCTCAAATAGATGGAATTGAACTGCTTGACATAATTAAACAAAAAAGCCCTTCCACAGAATGTATCATGCTCACCGCAACAAACGAGGCCAGAATTGCTGTGGACTGTATCAAACGGGGCGCCTTCGATTATCTTGTCAAACCTATTACCCCAAAAGAGTTAACCTTAAAAACACGACGCGCACTTGAACGGAAACGGCTTCTTGACGTTTTATATCTTGTTAAGGCAGATGCTACTCCAACCCTCAATTACCCAGAGGCATTTAAGGCAATCATAACGATTTCCCAACAGATGTCAAAAATTTTAAAAGAAGCTGAGCTGCATGCTGCGAGCGAGGTTCCGATCCTGATTACGGGAGAAAGTGGAACAGGCAAGGAACTCCTGGCCAGAGCAATTCACAAGGCAAGTTCAAGAAGCAAGAATAGATTCATCGCGGTCAACATGGCATCCTTGACAGGTTCCCTTTTTGATGCAGAGTTCTTTGGACACACAAAAGGCGCCTTTACGGGGGCAGATAAAGACCGGTTTGGATACCTTGAAACGGCACAAGGAGGGACCCTTTTTCTTGATGAAATTGGGAACCTCCCTCTTGAGCTTCAAGGGAAGCTCCTAAGGGTTTTGCAAGAAGGGGAATATCTCAAATTGGGCTCCAGCGCTCCTAGACATGCTGACATTCGCTTTATCGCCGCCACGAACGAGAACTTAGATGTAATGTTGGCTCAGGGGAAATTCCGAAAAGATTTATACTATCGCTTGAAGGGGGCATGGTTAAGTCTTCCGCCTTTACGGGAAAGGAAGGAAGATATTCCTCTATTGACGAAACACTTTCTTAGCAAAATTTCTAAATCAAATAGAGAAATAACTATAGACAAGCAGGCGGCCGAGATCCTCCTCTCCTATGACTATCCAGGTAATATCCGGGAACTTCGCTCGATTCTATATTCTGCCGCAAACCTTGCAGGAGAGAGTACCATTACCCCAAATCATCTCTCTATTCGTTTTAAGAAAGAGACAAAGAAATTACAACATCAACCATCTACCCGAGAGAGGCCCCCCCGTTCTCTTTCAGAAATAGAAAAAGAGCATATCCTTCAATTGTACATTAAGACAGGCAGAAACAAATCAAAAACTGCTCAACTCCTCGGCATTGGGCTGAACACCCTCAGAAGAAAGCTTAAATCCTATGGAGAAAAATAACTTTTTCAGACTTGACTCTTTAAGAAATGTAATAAATTTATCTCTTAGAGATAGTGAAAAGAGAATTGAAGAATGTACGATGATTCGTTTAACAACAGGGGTAAGAGGACTTGATCAGATCACGAAGGGAGGATTTTTCAAGGGGTATACCTATGCCCTAATCGGAGCACCAGGAACTGGAAAAACAATCCTATCATTACAATGGCTTCACGAAAATAAAAAGCGAGGAGAAAAAGCTTTTTTTTCAGCCTTGTTGAATCTCCGGATATAATCAAAAAAAACGTATCGAACTTTGGATGGAATTTAGAAGGTATTAAATTTATCGAACCCTCAAATGAGCGATCCACCCAGGAGCTTGAGTTCGAGGAATACCATATTTTTCCGCCCAGTGAAGTTGAGCAGGGTTCAATCTGGAATAACATCTGCAACACCATAGAGGAAAATCGCCCTCCCCTGGTCGTTATTGACTCTATCACCCAACTTAGGCAGTTTTCTACCGATACTTTCCAATTTCGTAAACACCTGCTAACTTTAATAAGGTTTCTACACAAAATGGAATGCACCACTCTTCTTGCTTGTGAGCCGTTGGCATTGGAAGAAGATTCAGCTATTTCATCCATTGTGGATGGGATCCTTTACTTGCACAAAGAAGTTTCTCCTGAACGCATCATCGACCTCAGAAGCCTGCATATCGAAAAATTTCGGGGATCGGATTACCTGTCTGGTTTTCACCCCTTGCGGATTACCCTAAAGGGGATTGAGATTTTTCCACACATCATTGAAAAATACAAGGAAACACCCTTGGATGGAAAAAAGTATATATCAGATATCTCAGATCTTGACAAGCTTTTGGGGGGTGGACTTGAACATACCACCTCAACCATCATCAGCGGTCCTTCGGGAGTTGGTAAAAGTACCCTTGCCATGCAGTTTCTTGTGCATGCAGCGCTGCGGGGAGAGGGGGCGATCTTATATGCCTTTGAAGAGACGAAAGGATCCATCGTTTCTCGTGCAAGAAACCTGGGGATAGACGTGGATCCGCTTTTGGAAAAGGAATTGCTGAAAATCATAGAAGTCAATCCCTTGGATCTCTACCCTGATGAATTCTTGCAGATGATCCGCACGTCGGTGGAAAAGGAGGGAAGCAACCTCATTGCGCTTGACAGTCTCAAGGGATACTATTTAGCCATGGACCAGTTTGGTTCGCCAATCGTGCACCTTCAAAATGCCATACTATATTTAAAGTCTGCCGGTAAAACCTCTATAGTTATCAATGAAACAGAAAATCTTACTGGTAACCTAAAAATGACTGAGACGGGTGTCAGTTTTCTTTCGGATAACATCATCTTCATCCGTTACCTAGTTCAAGAAGGAAGAATCATTCGGGGTATCGGGTGCCTAAAAAAGCGAATGGGGAAACACGAAACAGAGATACGGGAATTGCTCCTGACTCCAAATGGCATTCAGGTAGGGAAAAGGCTTCAATATCTTGCAGGATTGCCTATCACTGAAATACCGAGGACGAATAGCTTGAATGGAGTGACTTTTTAAAGAAACAAATCCTAATATGGACGACCGCCAGCATAAAATTGCCATTATACTCACAAATCACAGAGACGTGACACTTCTTCAAAATTACCTTTTAGCAGAAGGTCACCATGTTCAAATTCCTGACCCAGCCCTCCTTACCCTCAACGAGTGGAGTAATTTCAGCGTCGTTTTCATCGATGAGGTTTCCGCGGCTCAATATGGTAAGACACTCATTAGGGCAAAAAAGTTATTAGACGTCTTTATAGGACTTATCATTGTTTTACAACATAAAAATCAATTCTCACAGTGGCTTGCTTCTGGCTTTGATGACGGTTTAAACATGCCGGTTACAAAAGCGGAGCTCCATGCCCGACTTCGTTTGTTTCTCAATCTAAGAAACCAGTCCGATGCCTTAAAACGGAAGAAAGAAGCCATTTTAAAGGCACTGGTAGGATCTTCGTCCGACCATATCTATCTTTTAAATAGACAAGGGACCTTTCTGATGAGTAACGATAAAGCGAGGATTTTTTTGAAAAAGAACCACCCTGTTCCGAGCTTGACCGGTTGTTCTATAGAAAAAATATACCCTTCCCGTGCCTGCAGCATCTTTCGAGAAAAATTAGAGGAGGTTTTCTCAAACAAATGCACCGTTACCTTTGAACAGGCCATTCCTCAAGGGAATGGCGGGGATCTCTTCATACAACATACCCTGTATCCTGTCCTTGTTGAAGGATTTCCCATACAAGCAGTCGGGGGTATTAGCAGAGACATTACCCGACTAAAGCAAACAGAAAAAAAGCTTCAAGAATCTCTCCTGGAGAAAGAAGCGCTTCTTCGAGAACTTTATCATCGAACCAAAAATAACATGCAAGTTATCATCTCCATGCTTCATCTTCGAAGCCTGTCAATAAAAGATGAAACCTTACGCCGGGTTTTCCAGGAACTTGAGAATAAGATCCAAGCGATGTCTCTTGTCCACCAAAAACTCTATCAGAGCAAAGAACTTTCCCAAATTTCCCTGGACAGCTACATTAAAGACTTGGTTGAACTCCTTGTTGGAAGCTACAAAAAACAACTCCAAAACATCAAAATCATCACGGATCTAAAAACCATTCGTGTTACTATCGATACGGCTATTCCCTGTGGTCTCATCCTCAACGAGCTGATTTCAAATTCCTTCAAACATGCCTTTAAAGATAGAAGAAGCGGTGTTATCGCAATACGCCTCCACCCGCGGGAAAGTGGTAAAATAGAGCTGACTGTAACCGATAATGGTGTGGGCCTTCCCAAAAACTTTGATTTGGAACAGAGTAACACGCTGGGATTACAAACCATCTGGGCTCTTGTAACAAACCAGCTTCAAGGTAAGCTTTCCTTCCAAGGAGAGAAAGGAGCTACGTTTAAAATTTCATTCCCTATCAAGAAGGTGAGCAAAGAATACCTACGTTAGATAATATTAAATTATAATAACAACTAAGTAGATTATACCATTTTAGGGGAAGCTTGTGGCAAAAAAGATCTTGGTTGCGGAAGATGAAGCTATTACAGCTCTATCCCTACGAATGTGGCTTAAAACCAAAGGGTATGTTGTATGTAAACCCGTTTCTACCGGAGAAGGCGCCATTCGGGAAGCCATCAAAGAAAGACCGCATCTAATAATCATTGATATTGGGCTTCCCGGTTCCATTAATGGGATTGTGGCTGCCAAAAAGATACATTCATATCATAAGATTCCGATTATATTTATCACAGGCTATTTTGGTGAGGGCCTCGGCAAAGAATTAAGAGGCATCACCCCTTCCACCTTATTAACGAAACCTTTCAGCCCATCGGATATCGAAAGAGTTATTCAAAAAATGCTTCCAACATCTCCGAAAGGTCTAGAGCAACTTGAGCAAATAAATCCAAAATAGCCTACTCCAAAATGGCATGATCTTACGCAATCCCTTAAAACATCAATTTGTTTTTATCTATGAGTATGCCAATCTGGCATAGCATTCTCTTTTTCAAATTCTCCTTAAAAAACCTTAACCATTCTAACATAACTTATTGATAAGTAACAAAAACCCAGTTTTTTGTCTTCCCCTTAATGGCCTGGCACATTCTGTGCTTGAGGATTAAGCGAAAAACAAAGCCAAAGGATGTGAACGATGAATATATTGGTTGTAGATGACGAAAGAATCCAACTCGAAACACTCAAAAGGGGATTAAGGATGAAAGGTCATACTGTATTTGAGGCATTAGATGCCAAAGCAGCTTTTGACCACCTTCACGATCCAAACAAAAAAATCGATTTGGTTTTGGCCGACTATATTTTGCACGGCATCGATGGGCATGAGTTTCTAAGGAGGCTCAGAGAAGAAAACAAAACTATACCATTTATTATGATAACCGCCTATAGCGACAAGGAAATTGCTCTCAAGATCTTAAAGGATGGATGCAATGGTTACCTCGAAAAGCCCTTTACCCTGAATGAATTGATTGACGAAATTAACAGGGTAAAAAACCAGCATATTCCACCCCTACCAACGGGACCCAACACACTAACTAATATAGCATAAGTGAGGATATGTTATGAAAATAAATACGAAAGACCCGAAAAACAACCCTGGCCCATCTCCTGAGTTATTGGATGAAGCGATGACTTACTGTGAATATCTAACCTATAACATTATCTTTCTTCGGGAAAGCTTCAGCAAGATCCGACCTCTTCTTGAAAAGTGGGATAAATCAGAGCAATTCATCGACCGAACCCTTTTCTTGAGCGAAACAGAGATTGATGAAACCGACCTGCAGTTTATTATCCAAGAGGCTCCTCAAGCCTTAGAAAGCTGTTACAAAGGCTTATCAAAAATGTGGAGTGTATTCTCAACCATTAATCAAACCTTGTACTCTGAAACCACCGCAGAGCAGGCATGCTTTGTTTCAGGGACAAAAACTCAGTGGAAACAAAACAACCCCTTTCCAAAAAAGGGAGGCAACACATGCAAGACGCTGAAATGATAGATAGCTTCATCATCGACTCAAGAGAGATGCTGGATGAAATAGAGCCTGATTTGATAGAGCTTCAACAATCTTTTGAAAATGAGGGAAATGCTAACGAAGAGACTCTAAATAACGTTTTTCGCCTTTTTCACTCCCTCAAAGGGGCTGCCAGCTTTCTACAGCTTAAAAACGTAACCACTGTAACTCATGAGGCCGAAACCCTTCTAAACCAGCTCAGAGAAGAAGAAATCCCCTTGGGAAACACTCAATTGGATGTTATTTTCCAGGCCTCCGATTTTATCAGGACAGTGCTTGCCGCTATTGAAGAAAAGGGTAGCGATGAGGGATTCGAATCAGAGGCTGACGGCGTTGTTCAAATGCTCCAGAACGCCTGCAAAAAAAATGCTGACTTCCCGGAAGTTTCTCAAGGAGCTCCCCCTATCCCTGAGGCAGAAGCTTCCGGGGACGAAAAAGATGAAAGTACCTCTGAAGGTTCCGGTGAATTCCCCATTACTTCAGACATGAAAAAACAATTTATCGAAGAGTCAGAAGAGCTTTTGGACAAAGTAGAGCAGAATCTTCTGAGCCTTGAGGAAACAGAAGCTCAAGGGGAAATTCTCTCGAACAGTTTCAGACATATCCACAGCTTCAAGGGTAACTGTGGTTTCTTCGGCTATGCAGATATGGAAAGGTTAAGCCATACCACCGAAACTGTTTTAGATCAGATGAAAAATGGGGTTATTAGAGCGAATGGAGACAACATTAATATCTTATTAAAGATAGTGGATACCCTTCGGGGCAGTCTCGCTGATATCGCGCAAGGCGGGGAAGGTAAAATTAAAGGGTGCGATATCCTGATTGATCTCTTAAACGACATGATTCCTCACCAAAGCGCCATCAGTGAGGGAACACCTGAACCAAGCAATGCAACGCCAATAACAAAAAGCGAGACATCTTTTCACAATCAGGAAAAGTTGTGCCAATCCCCCTCCCAAAAACCTCTTGGTGAAATACTCGTCGAGATGGGGGAAACCACCCACGAGGTGGTAGAACACGCACTCAAACTTCAAGGGAATCAGAAAAAAAGAAGGGTTACCAGGCGGGATATTCGGGTTGATCTCGACAAATTGAATGAGCTGAATGATCTTGTAGGTGAATTGGTTACTGCCCAGGCGATGGTCATTAGAAACCCGGATCTGAAAGGATATGAATTTGAAAATTTCGAGAAGGCCGCACATCACCTCGAGCAGATCTCTTCTAATCTCCAGGATGTTGCCATGTCTTTGAGGATGGTTCCCATATCTGGTCTTTTCCGCAAGATGATACGCCTCGTTCATGACCTTTCCAGAAAATCCGGCAAAAAGGTTAAACTCGAGATGAAGGGGGAAGAGACAGAAGTTGACAAGACACTTGTCGAACTTATTTCTGATCCCCTGGTCCACATCATTCGAAATGCGGTGGATCACGGAATTGAATCTCTGGAGGAACGCCGCAAACTCGGAAAAGAAGGGACCGGGACAATTTTGCTTGAGGCCAAACACGAGGGAGGAGAGGTTTGGATAACTGTCACGGATGATGGGAAAGGCCTGGACCGGGATAAGATCCTAAAAAAAGCGGTAGAAAAAGGACTTATTCCCAAGGGCGAGGCAACATTAACAGATAAGGAAGTATATCAGCTTATCTTCGAACCGGGGTTTTCCACGGCTGAAAAGGTAACGGACATTTCTGGACGTGGGGTTGGAATGGATGTGGTCAAAAGAAATATTGAACAAATAAAGGGTCGCGTGGATATACAAAGCATTGCAGGTCAAGGGACAACCATCTCTATTCGTATCCCCCTGACCCTGGCCATTATCGATGGAATGCTGGTGAGATCGGGGGAGTCACGCTACCTTATTCCGATTCTTGCCATCAAGGAGTCTTTCCGGCCGAAGCCGGAGCATGTCACGGTGATGCCGGGGGGCCAGAAAATGGTTAAGGTGCGGGAAGATCTGATCCCGGTTGCCCGGTTGAGCGATGTATATAACCTGGGCAACGGTAACGGGAAGCTGGATGAAGGGATCCTCATAACCCTGGAAAACCAGGGCAAATCCATCTGCCTCTTTGTTGACGAGATCGTAGGGCAGATGGAGACCGTGATCAAGGGCCTTCCCGGATTCATGGGGAATATACAGGGGATCTCAGGGTGCACCATCCTGGGAGACGGCGAGGTGAGCCTGATCCTGGATGTAAGGGGATTGATAGAGCGAGCAAGGCATTGAGGTCATGAATCCGAAGTAAGGGATTTCTGTGAACGATTACAACAATAAAGAAGTAGGAGGAAAAGCGATGGAAGAAAACAATGCAAAAGAGGTGATGGAAGGTGACTTCCTGGATGAAGACGATGAGGATACCCAGAAGGATAAGTTCCTGACCTTTCGGGTTGGGGATGAAGACTATGGGATCGAGATCCGCCACGTGACCGAGATCATCGGGATCCAGAAGATTACCGCGGTTCCGGACATGCCTGAGTTCATCAAGGGGGTGATTAATCTGCGGGGCAAGGTGATTCCGGTGCTGGACATGCGGAGACGTTTTGCGCTGGAAGACCGGGATTATGACGAGCGGACCTGTATTGTGGTGGTGAACGTGGCGGAAGCGGCTGTCGGTCTTGTGGTGGACACCGTGAATGAAGTGGTGGACATCCCCGAGGAGCAGATCGAACCGGCCCCGGAGATCAACAAGGCCGGCAATAGCGCCATGCTCCAAGGCCTCGGTAAGGTGGGTGAGGAGGTCAAGATCCTGCTTGATGTAAGCAAGCTGCTCTACGACCACGAGACCGGAGATAATAGAGCACACGCCCAGACGTCGGTGGCGTAAGAATGGCGTTTACCTATTTTTTCAGAGATCTTCAGACGCTTCACCTGATCCGGGACCATGTTATTCCGGCTGTACGCTGCAGGAGGTACATCAAGATCTGGGATGCTGGGTGCGCCATGGGGCCGGAGCCCTATTCTTTGGCTATTGTCCTGAGGGAGAGCATGGGGCCCACGTTCGGGAACGTCAAGATATACGCCACTGATATCGATGAGAATGGACATTTCGGGGAAATTATCACGGGTGGTGAGTATCCGTACGACCAGCTCAAGAGAATTCCGAAAGGGATATTTGAAAGGTATTTTAAAAAAAATGGGAAACCGGGCTATTTTCTTATCGAGGACCAGCTCAGGAAATGTGTCGAGTATCAGAAACACGATCTCCTGAGCATGCATCCCATCAGGAAGGATCTGGTACTGATCGTCTGTAAGAATGTCCTCTTGCATTTCAGGGAAGCAGATCGGGTCGAGGTGATCAGGATGTTTCACGGTGCTCTTCAGAGGGGGGGATACCTCGCCATGGAACAGACTCAGAAGATGCCCCGAAGGGTCGCAGGGTTGTTTGAACCTGTCGTGGCGAATGCTCAGTTGTTTCGGAAGGTGGGGTAACCGTTGCATGGAGTTGATAGCAACCAAACGGGGACGGGGGAATTGATTATGGTGGTATTAAACCTCACGGGTGACAGCCGGTCGACCTATACGTCCAACGCATACCTTGTCCTTGGAAACCATAACGCACTGGCGGATGTCAACACGCTCGTAGATGTGGGAAGAGACCCTTTGATTATAGAGCGGATATATGAGGCACCGACCGGTATCGGCAAGCACAAGGTAGAACAGGTGGTGCTGACCCACAGCCATTATGACCACGTGGAGGTCTTACCCCTTATCCGGGAGATCTTCCATCCGGTCGTCTACGCGTTTTCACCCTCTTTGAAGGGTGTGGACCACATTCTCAAGGGTGGGGAGACCCTGAGGCTCGGTGACAGGATGTTCGAAGTAATCCACACGCCGGGGCACAGCCATGATTCCATCTGTCTTTACTGTGAGCAGGAGCGGACGCTTTTTGCAGGAGACACCCCCCTCATGGTCCAGTCTGTGGGTGGTGCTTATGAGGAACAATATATTCATGCGCTGGAAAAGTTATGTCGCAGGGATATCAAGGCCATCTATTTTGGGCACGGTGACCCCTTAATGAAGGGGTGCAGCAAGACACTGCGAAACACATTAAGGAATGTCAGAAAGAGTGTGGAATCTTGGAATGGGTAAGGAATTGACCTTTAAATTAATGCCTCGTGAACAGCAGCACTCCAAGTTTGATTGGATGAATATCGACTGTGGTGAGACCAGGGTTGGAAAGGTTCGAGGGGTCATTGACGGAGAGAAATTAACCATTTGCTCGATCAACATATTCCCGGAATTTGAAAGGCAGGGATATGCCAAAGCAGCAATAGACCTGTTCAAAAAACACTTCGACACCATAATCGCGGACAGGGTTCGATACGCCGCGATCGGATTTTGGGGGAAAATGGGATTTGTTGATCAGGGTGATGGAACGTTTGTTTATAAGCTGAGACTGCCGCTGGAGAATATGGAAAGAGGGGGGGTGAGATATCGTCCGGATGCAGGGGAGCGTGAGAGCTTTAACATAGAGTATAGGGAAGCAATGATGAAACAAAACAGGAGGGAGATAAAAGGATGGTGGAAAAAGAGGTGAAGGAGAAAGGCCAAGGAAACTCTTCTGCCCGCCAAGGAGGAGGGCAAGGAGCTAAAGAGAAAAAAAGCGCAAAAACTATAACAAAGCCGGAGTCATCTCCGGTAGTAACGGAGGACAAACATATGGATCAAGAGCTGGAAAGATTTAAAGAGGAAATAGGGAACCTGGTCAAAAACGCTGTTGACGGCAAGCTGGACGTTCGGGCAGATGTTAATGAGTTCGAGGGCAGTTACCGCGAGATGGCCCAGGGCGTGAATGACCTGATCGACGCCTTTGTTGCCCCGTTCAACGTGGCTGCCGAGTATGTGGACCGGATCTCAAAGGGCGACATCCCGGAGAAGATCACGGATGAGTATAAGGGTGACTTCAACGAGATCAAGAACAACCTGAATGGACTCATTGACGCGTTAACAGGTCTTATCAATGAAGCGGCAACAATGGAAAAGGCCGCGGCTGCAGGAGAGCTTGATACCAGGGCCGATGTCTCACGGTACAATGGGGCATGGGCAACGATAGTTCAGGGTCTGAACAATACCGCAGAAGGTGCGGCGGTTCCCATAAAGGACATCGGGAATGTGCTGGATAAGATGGCCGCTGGAGAACTCAAAAGCCGGGTGGTCAATGACTATAAGGGCGCCTATAATGTGCTGAAGGTAGCCTGCAATGAACTGGGTGAACAACTTCAGGGTGTACAAGAAGTTTTGGAGGACATCAAGAGTGCAGCAGTTGCCGGGAAGCTGGATGCTCGTGGGGAGGCCTCCCGGTTCAAGGGAGAAATCGCCGGCATGGTCACCGGAATGAACGACGTGCTTGATGCGGTGATCGGCCCCCTCAACGTGGCTGCCGAGTATGTGGACCGGATCTCAAAGGGCGACATCCCGGAGAAGATCACGGATGAGTACAAAGGGGATTTCAACGAGATCAAGAACAACCTGAACGTGTGCATCGATGCCATAAACGGCCTGACAGCTGAAGCAGGGATGCTCACCGATGCCGCACTGGAGGGGAAACTCGACACCAGAGGGGATGCAGCCAAGTTCGGCGGTGACTTCGCCAAGATCGTCCAGGGCGTCAACAACGTGCTTGATGCGGTGATCGGCCCCCTCAACGTGGCTGCCGAGTATGTGGACCGGATCTCAAAGGGCGACATCCCGGAGAAGATCACGGATGAGTATAAGGGTGACTTCAACGAGATCAAGAACAACCTGAACGTGTGCATCGATGCCATAAACGGCCTGACAGCTGAAGCAGGGATGCTCACCGATGCCGCACTGGAGGGGAAACTCGACACCAGAGGGGATGCAGCCAAGTTCGGCGGTGACTTCGCCAAGATCGTCCAGGGCGTCAACAACGTGCTTGATGCGGTGATCGGCCCCCTCAACGTGGCTGCCGAGTATGTGGACCGGATCTCAAAGGGCGACATCCCGGAGAAGATCACGGATGAGTATAAGGGTGACTTCAACGAGATCAAGAACAACCTGAATGGACTCATTGACGCCCTGGCCCTGATTGCCGAGGCTGCGGAAACCATAGCTCAAGGCGATATGACGGTAGATATCCAACCAAGGTCCGAAAACGACTTATTGCTGAAGAGTCTCTCAAAGCTGGTGACAGGTTTGAATGAGTCCCTCAGCCAGGTGAACATTGCAGTGGAGCAGATCGCTGCAGGATCGGGACAGGTTTCCGACTCCGCTCAAGCGCTTTCTCAAGGGGCTACGGAACAGGCCAGCTCACTGGAAGAGATCACCAGCTCCATGAACGAAATTGCTTCACAGACCAAGCAAAACGCGGAGAATGCAACGCAGGCCAAACAACTGTCTGCCGAGGCACGCTCCGGTGCGGAAAAGGGGGACAGCCAGATGAAGGAGATGGTGGAGGCCATGGAAGAGATCAACGAATCGAGCCAGAACATCTCCAAGATCATCAAGGTCATTGATGAGATCGCCTTCCAGACTAACCTGCTTGCCCTGAACGCCGCGGTCGAGGCGGCGCGTGCAGGCAAACATGGCAAGGGATTTGCTGTGGTGGCGGAAGAGGTCCGGAATCTTGCGGCCAGAAGCGCTAAGGCAGCCAAGGAAACTGCGGAACTCATCGAAGGATCTGTCCAAAAGGTTAAAATGGGGACAGAAATAGCCAATAAGACAGCTGAAGCTTTGAATGAGATCGTGGCAGGTGTTACGAAGGTGACAGACCTCGTAGGTGAGATTGCGGCGGCATCCAATGAGCAGGCCCAGGGGGTGAGTCAGATCAACATCGGCCTGGGTCAGATAGACCAGGTGACCCAGCAGAATACGGCCACAGCTGAGGAAAGCGCTTCGGCTTCCGAAGAGCTTTCCGGACAGGCCGCTCAACTCAGAGAAATGGTGGCTAAGTTTAAGCTCACCCAGCAAAATGGAAACGGGCACAGGCTTGGGATGGAGCAGATCCCCGTTGAAATGTTCGAAATGTTCCAAAAAATGATGCAACAGAAGGGAGCAATTTCCACTGCGAGCCATGGCGGAAATGGGAAGGATAAAAAAGGTCAATGGGGAAAAACCAGCCAGTCTATTGAACAGGCCGCACTTTCTGAAGGCCCCAAACCTGTTATCGCCTTAGATGACAAAGAATTTGGGAGATATTAAGCAGATTGAGAAAAGGGTACCATGATGCAAATGTCCGAAGATAACTTAGAGGCTTCCTTGCCCCCCTCACATTACGGCTTTCCCCCGATGGAAATCACAGATGAGGAATTTCGGGCCATCCGGAACCTTGTTTATCAAAAATTCGGGATCAACCTTACCGAAGAGAAGAGGGCTCTGGTCATTGGAAGGCTTGGGAAATTTATCCGCCAACTGGGATTTGATTCCTTTAGAGAGTATTATAAATATCTCATCTCAGATAAAACCGGCCAGGCCCTCGATCCCCTCGTCAATCGTATCTCGACCAATTTCACTTTCTTTTTCCGGGAAAAGGACCACTTTGAATTTTTCCAGAATACGGTTCTTAAAGAAATGGCCAAACGGATCCAGCGCGATGGACATCGGGACTTACGGGTCTGGTGCGCCGGCTGCTCAACGGGCGAAGAGCCTTATACCCTTGCTATGCTCATGATGGAATTTTTTGGGACTGCATACTCCCAGTGGGAAGCAGGCCTTCTTGCTACTGATATCTCCGCCCGGGCGCTTCAGAAAGCGATGGTTGGGACATATCCAGAAGAAGCCCTGAAGCAACTTCCTGGTCATTTAAAAACACGCTACTTTAACAAGAGTCATACAGGAGAATACAGTGTTTCTGAATATCTGAGGAATGAAGTCACATTCAGGCGCTTCAATCTCATGAATCAACGGTTTCCATTCAAAAAACCTTTCCATGTGATATTCTGTCGTAACGTCATGATCTACTTCGATCCTCTCACACGTGAAGCACTCACCCATCGGCTCTATCAAAGTATGGTCCCTGGAGGGTATCTGTTTATTGGTCATTCGGAAACCCTTGGAAGAAAACAATCCCTGTTTCAATATATCAGGCCCGCCGTTTACCGACGGAACTAGGAGAAAGGAAGAAATGTATGGCTCGTTCCATTCGCGTTATTGTCGTTGATGATTCAGCTTTGGTCAGAAACATCCTGTCAAAAGGTCTGAGTATGGATTCAAGCATAGAGGTTGTAGCTATGGCGTCTGATCCTTTTGACGCCCGAGATAAAATTATCAAATACCGTCCTGATGTCCTGACCCTCGACGTTGAGATGCCGAAAATGGATGGTGTGGAGTTTCTGAAACGCCTCATGCCCCAGTACCCTTTACCCGTGGTCATGGTTAGCGCCCTCACACAAAGGGGAAAACAAATCACGATAGATGCCTTGGAAGCCGGTGCCGTTGATTTTGTCGCTAAACCCACGACGGATGTTGCTCGAGGTCTGAATAACATGCTTATGGAGCTACGAACCAAGGTAAAGATCGCCTCCACAGCGAATGTTTCCCACTGGAAGAGCATGAGGAGTTCAATGACACCTCCAACGCAACTTAAGGCCTCCACGGCGCTTGCGGAATCCACTGATAAGGTCATTGCCATTGGGGCCTCGACGGGAGGAACCGAAGCCATTAAAAAGGTCGTGGCGCTTCTCCCAGCCGCAACACCCGGCATCGTTATTGTTCAGCATATGCCCGGAGGGTTTACTAAAATGTATGCAGAGCGTTTGAATACCCTGTGTGCGATGGAGGTAAAGGAGGCAGAAACGGGAGACCGGGTCATGCCCGGCAGAATCCTGCTTGCCCCTGGGGATTATCACATGAAAGTCGTACGGTCCGGAGGGGTTTATAGGGTAGAATGTACTAATGGGGAAAAGGTATGCGGTCATCGCCCGTCTGTGGAAGTTATGATGCATTCCGTCGCCAAAAGCGTGGGCCCAAATGCCATAGGTGTGATGCTTACAGGGATGGGCAGCGACGGAGCGGACGGTATGCTTGCGATGCGTGAGGCAGGAGCCAGAACGCTTGCACAAGATGAAGCCTCTTGTGTGGTCTTTGGAATGCCAAAAGTCGCCTTTGAGCGTGGGGGAGCTGAACGGCTTGTCCCCTTAGAAAACATCGCGCAGGAAATCCTGAGAATGATCCAGAAGTGAAACCCATGGGACTTATTATGCTTGGAGTGGGGGATTTAGGTGCCTCTAACAAGCCCGGAGATATCATTAAAACGATGGCCTTGGGATCATGCATTGCCGTTATCATGCTAGACCCAACCACCCGCACCGTTGGGATGGTGCATGTTGCCCTCCCAGACTCTTCTGTTAATACCTCCAAGGCCTTAGAAAAGCCTGGGTACTTTGCTGACACCGGGATTCCCGCCCTAATCTCAGCTATGACAGTCCACGGGAAGCACAATGGCAACAATCGGGATTTCATAGCCAAACTGGTAGGGGGGGCCAGAATTCTTGATTCCAACAATACCTTTAACATCGGAAAACGGAATGCCCTCGCTATTAAGAAGATTTTGTGGAAGAGATGTATAGGAATTGTGTCTGAAGATATCGGAGGGACAATAAGCCGCACTGTTGCGGTAGATGCAAGGCGGGGGAGGGTCATCGTTTCATCCCCAGGGCTCAAGGACTGGAGCATTTAAACTATGTTACCACTCGAAAAAGAAATTCTAAAGGAAGTACATCAAATCTCTCCTCTCAGCCTTATAGCCTCGGAATTGTTGTCGATGATCAGCAAGCCCTCTCATTCCCTCAACCAAATAGTAAAACTCGTGGAATGTGACGCCTCTTTGACAGCCAATGTCTTGCGAGTTGCAAACTCTGCTATTTTCTCACCCACTGTTCCCATAACCTCTATCCTCCGCGCAGTCGCCCAATTGGGGGAAAGGATAGTCTTAACCATTGCCCTCGATGCTTGTGCCGGCACCCTCCTCCGAAAACCTTTGGAAGGGTACGAAAGCGGTGTAAACAAGCTATGGGAGCACAATCTAAGAACCGCCATCGCATCTAAAAAGGTATCAGAATTTTCCAGTGAGATTATTGGGATTGAACTCGCCTTTACCGCAGGAATTCTACATGATATTGGGAAAGCGATCCTTTCAGACTTTTTAAAAAACTCTGCCTCCGACATCCTCTCCAAAATCGATAGCAATGAAATACCAGATTATCTACATGCCGAATCGGAAAAACTTGGGATTGACCACACTACCGTCGGATACCAGATGGCGGTTGCTTGGGGGTTACCTTCCCCTCTTCCAGAGGTAATCAAATATCACCATTCTCCTTCCGCAGCTGATGTGGAACATCGAGCTCTAACATATGCAGTTCATCTTGGGGACATCATTGCCATGATGGGAGGAGGTGGAACAGGAAGCGACGACTTGAAATATCACTTGGACGAAGGGTTTCAAGAGTATATTGACTTATCTGCAAGCGACCTCGAAACGGTCATGCTCCTTGTCGAAGAAGAATTTTCAGAGATAAAATCCTCTCTTTTCCAAGCAAAGGAGAAGTCTATATGAAAAACATCCTCATCGTTGACGACTCTCGTATGGCCAGGGTGATTGCTCGCCGGTGCCTGGAGATTTTAATCCCCTCAGACTGCCTGTTTCACGAGGCGGAAAATGGGGAGGAAGCCCTCTTTCTTATAAGAAGAACTCCCTTCGATCTTGTTCTCACAGACTTAAATATGCCAGTTATGGATGGGGAAGCCCTCTTAAAGTGGATTAAGGGGAGTCCCAAGACGCATGATATCCCTGTGGCTGTGATCTCTAGTATCGGTAATCCCGAAAAAGAGCAAAAAATCAAAGGGCTTGGCGCCTTAGCTGTTGTTGCCAAACCCTTATCCCCCGAAGTGCTCCGAGAGTCTATTGGATCCTTCCTTTCGAAATGGGGAACCCAAACAAAATTCGAATCATGGTAAGACAAAGGGGGAAAAGATGAAAAAAAGATTAAAGGGCATCCTGGCATCAACCGTTGAAGAATCTCTTGAGAGCCTCGCTTTCCTGATCCCGGAGCAGATAGAAACGGAAAACTGGGAAAGCTACGAACCGGGTAGCCTTCAGGCAAGTATTCTTCTTCATGAACCCTACCTGTTGCAATTCCGTTTAATGATCTCGGAAAGGCTGGCGGAGGATATCGCTCGGACTGCATATTCCCTCGAAGACCGTGAAACAAATAGATCTATCCTTGCCGACACTGTGAAGGAATTATTGAATATCATTGCGGGACAGACCGTAAAATACATTACCCCGCCTGGGATTGCCTTTAAGCTGGGACTTCCTGAAACAGGCCCCGCGGCCCTGATGGAATACGGGTCAGAACAGATTATGTGCACCTTTAAGGTAGGTGAATCGTTCCTGTCCGTTGCAGTTATTGGCGATCATCTTAAGGAAATAGGATCCGATGCTTATCATGGTGTCTGAAACACCCTGAGGTATGAGGAAATTTTTGGACCTTCAGACCTTGGAGGTTTTATGGGGGGGGAAAGCAAATGAAGCACATCCAAGAAAACCATCCAGACAGTATTTCTGCTGCTTCTTTACAATCAGAGAAGTTGGGGGAAAAGAGGGGATGGCTAGGTGCATCGGATGATCTTTTTCAGACCCTTCTCTCCATTTCGCCATTCGGAGTTTATATTTCCCAAAAGGAGAGATTTCTCATGACCAGCCAGACGCTAACCCAGATGACTGGATTTAGTGCCAATGAACTGTCAAAAATGGGGCCTCTGGACATCGTCTTCTCGGAAGACCAGGAATCTTTTCGGAAAAAGGTCCGTGAAATGCTGAATGGGTTTCGGTCTTCCCCTTTTAAGATCAGGTTAAAAACAAAAAAGGGAGAAACCAAGTGGGCCTTAGGGACCGTGTCGTCCGTTACATATAAAGGGACTTCTTCTGTGATTGGAAGCCTTGTGGATATCACAGGATACAAAAGAATATCCCAGTCCCTCCAGAAGCAAAGTTTTCTTTTCAAAAAGCTATGCATTTCTCTCCGAGATGGCCTGATTA
>JALTEW010000217.1 GCA_027073795.1 bacterium
TTTATGGCGGTCACAAGCCTGGTGAGGAAAGGCTTCCTTATGAAGTAGGGATTGGACCTGGTTGTTCAGGTGAAGCGATCTATGCAGGTATGGAACGTGTTGGCCGAGTCTATAGGAGTTCTTTCAAGAGCCTGAAAAGAAGAATTCATGTAGCTATCCAGGTGAGAAGGAAACAGTTTCGCTTTTATTTGAACGGAAAAAGGTTGGCGGTGATACCGTTTAAGGGAAAGGTTACTTCCATAGGGTTTTTCGTCGACGGGAAATATGCAGAATTGATTACGGATATCAGACTGGCAAAATACACCCAAAAAGAGGCAAAACCACTGCCTGAGAAACTGGGTATCTCAGTAAAAAAGACTCATGAGGGGCTCAAATTGACGATTCCTGAAAAGGTTCTCTTCGATTTCAACAAATTTACCTTAAAGCCAGCAGCGAAACAGGCACTTGACGCAGTGGCAGGTGTGATAAAAGGAAATTCGGTTAAAAAAGTCATTGTGACAGGTTACACCGATAATGTTGGCAGCGATGCCTACAACCTCAAGCTTTCGATGCGGAGGGCTCAGTCCGTGGCGGATTACCTGATCTATTGCGCAAAGACTGATGCCGGAAGGTTCGAGATCGATGGGAAGGGCAAAGCCGACCCCATTGCAGACAATGGCACAGAGTCGGGACGTGCGAAAAACCGCAGAGTTGAGATCCGGCTTTTGAAATGACAGCCGGCCTAGCCTGTGGCACCGTCAAAAATGCCAGGGAGGATTGATATGAGAAAAATGGTTCTTTTACTGGTTTTAATGTTTCTTCTTCCATTTCCAGCTTTCGCTGGTAGTAATTGCATAAAAACCGCAGAAAAAATATATGTTCTTCAAAACCAGATCGTGAACAAGAGTTTCAGCCAGTTGAAGAAAGGGGCATGGGCCCTTTACAGCACAAAGGGTGGAGAAAAGACAAAAGCTGTCTATTGGGGGAGAGAGGTTTCCCCCAAAACCGGAAAAAATTTTTATATGATTGAACTTCAGGGGAAACCCGCGGGGCAAGTCTGGTATAAGCTGACCCCCAAGGACGTGAGATACGGTGGGAAAATTTATCGCTTCTGGACGCTTGAACCGATGGAGATTTACGCGAAACTGTCGGATGGGATCGTTTATATTTCTAAACAGGAGATTGAATTGTTTATGCAGGTAATCGGAGGCAGATGGAGCATCATCTTGAAAGAGGGAACCATTGTTTCCCCACCGGATTGCAGCAACCTTCCGGAGATAACGGTTACCACTCTGGGATTTCCTAATCAGAGAAGGATCAAGGCAACAGTCATAAAGTTCCCCAAAAACGGGGGGGAGTTATACTGCAGCTCTGAAGTTCCTTTTGGGTTCATAAAAACACATTCCAGCTATGGGGTGGGAAGTCCCTATCTCGTCGATTTCGGGTTCCATGGCGGGACCCGAAGGATTTCCAAGGAAATGGCTGTTCAGGCGAAGCCTATTCAGATCCCAAACATGCCGGGGGGTATAAAAATTCACGGGTTAACCATCCAGATCCGTGGCGCAAAGTAGGCGGGCGGTTTTTGTTCTGTATTCCTTGCCCGTAAAATTTTCAGGTCCGCTTTACCTTAAGGCGACCTCCGCCCTCACACCGCTGAGAGCGGCAAGGACCCTACTAAGGTTTCCCTTGATCTGTCCGAATCTGGGATAAAACAGGTAAAAACTGACGGTCGCCATGCGAGTTTTTTAACAGGTGTTATCTCGCATTGTCAAATGGTTCATTGGGTCAGGGTAGGGGATCAATGATTTGCATAATGGGACCGAGCGGTTCAAAAGAACCTCCCCGTGGCATGGCTAGAGCACCTGAACGTATATAAGCGATTGGTTGCTACGGAAATAACGTTGATTTTAATCCCCGCGCTTTATATGATGATTTCCAATGAAGATGGGCTGGTGGAAAAGCCGGCTTGGAAGGGTGTTTCATGGGAGGAACAAACAATAATAGATTGTATGAATTATGTAATGTAATTAACTATAATTTCAGTGATAATACTATTTTGATTCAAGCTATGACACACAGCTCATACAGCTACGAGACCTCAGGAAGTGTCAGTGAAAGCAACGAGGTCCTGGAATTTCTGGGGGATGCCGTGCTGAGTCTCTCGGTTGCCTCTTATCTGGTCGATCACTTTCCGGACAGGAACGAGGGAGATTTATCCAAGATGCGTGCAGAGCTGGTGAACGAACGCACGCTGGTGCAGATCGCGAAGCGCATCGGTCTGGATAAAAGGTTGATGATTGGCAAAAGCGCGAAGGTCGGTAACCGTGAAATTCCCCGCTCTATTCTTGCTGATGGGGTGGAAGCGCTGGTAGGAGCGGTATTTCGCGATGGGGGCTACCAAGCCGCCTCCGATCTTGTTGTGCGGCTCCTTACCCCATTTTTAATCGATGGGGCTTTCGAAAGGGGGACGGATTACAAGACCCGGCTTCAGGAATATTCTCAGAGGATTTACAAGGTCTTGCCCGGCTATCGCCTGGAGGGTGCCACGGGACCTGATCACCTGAGGATTTTCGAAAGTTCTGTCTGGATTGGGAATGAAAAAATGGGGGAAGGGAAGGGCAGGTCTATCAAGACCTCGGAACAGGAAGCGGCCAGGCGCGCCCTTGAAAGGGCGGGGATATTGTCGCGCGATGATCCTGAGGGGGGATAGATAACGCTTAAAGGTGACGTGATGAAGGAAGAAAAGCGCTGGATTTTTCCCGTATTTCTGCCCAACCTGGGGTGTCCCTATCGCTGCACGTTTTGTGACCAGCACGCGGTGACGGGTGTGAGGGGAGGCGGGCCCTCTGTCAGGTCGATCGACAGCCTGTTCAACAAGGTCCGTTTTTCCATAAAAAACGGGAATAACGTGCGGCTCATCCGCCAGATCGCCTTTTACGGCGGTAACTTTTCCGGGCTTGGCCAGGGCGCACAAAAACGCTATCTGGATTGGGCCTCCGAGAAGGTTGAGCAAGGGCTTATTCGTTCCATCCGTTTCTCTACCCGCCCGGATGCCTTGCCTGAAGAGGAGATAGCCTTTCTCAAGGATTACCCGGTAGAGACGATTGAAGTTGGCGTTCAGTCTCTGAATGATGCGGTTTTAAGCGCCGTGCATCGAGGGCACACGGCGGAAGACTGTGAGAGGGCAGTATCGAAAGTTATTTCAAATGGATGGGAAGCTGGGGTCCAGCTTATGCCGGGTTTGCCCGGAGAAACCCTGAAAGGCTTTTTAGAGGGTATTGAGACGGTGTCCGGTTGGGGGATCCGCTATGCCCGTTTGTATCCCGCTGTCGTGCTTAAGGGAACCCGATTGGCGGCGGAGTATTTCTCCGGTGCCTACCGCCCCTTGTCTCTTGAAAAGGCTATAGAATGGTGTGCCAGGGCCTGTGAAATTTTTGAGACACGCGGCATCCAGGTGATTCGCGTGGGGTTACCCGCCTCGAGAGAGCTCAAGGCTTCTATCATGGCGGGGCCTTACCATGCCGCATTTGGGTTCCTGGTCCAGTCCTTCAGGTTTCATGAGAGGTTGCGGGCCATGATTCGCAATCTGCCGGAAAAGTCCCCAGCGGTTCAGATTCACCTTTCGCCCACGGACATGCCACTCCTGATGGGGGACAGGCGCAATGCCTGGAAAGACCTGAAAGCAGATTTTCCAGGCAAGGAATTTGCTTATTATCTTGATTCCGGCCTTGCAAAGGGAATGATGAAACTCAAGACAGGACCTGCCACAGTGGAAAACAGGGACTGAAGATATCCGGATAGCGATTCTATAGCCTTCTCAGGATATCCCTCTTCCTGCGTGCCTTTTTGGGGAGTTTTCTGGAAGTTCCTTTTTTAGACACCGTATGGCGAGCATCTTCTTCTGCCTCTTTTTCCAGGCTTTGGCCTTTGTACAATTCGTAAAGGGCGTTATCGATTTTGGCATCAAAGGTTTCCGAGGTCACGCACACACAATTGGAGGATTTCAGACGATCATGAATCCCCCGGTCAGAGGTTACTACTACGGTTTCCCGGCCCTTCTGCTTCGCGAGAGACACGATGAAGTCATCCGCCGTCTGTCCCCGGTGAGAGAAAAGAATTTTTATCCCCATCCGATTTTCCTGCGTGGTTGATAGGTGATAAAAACCTGTGCCGTCAAAAACAACTACAATGGGAAAGTGCCGGATTTTCCGGTATTCAGAAAGGCGTGCGATCAGGGTCTCGCGACCCTCTTCCATATCCTGGTGGTCGATAGGTGCCAGAATGGGTGAATTACGGATAAGGTTATATCCGTCAATGATCAGAGTTGGCGGCATTGTTATTCATCGATGTAGGCTCGCCACTGGGCATATTTCCCTTTGCCCCATTCACCTTTTCCCTTAACCACGTCAAAATAGGCTGATTGAATGCGCAGCGTGACGTCCCCCGCCGAACCCTTCCCGATGGTTCGGTCATCCACCTCGCGAATCGGGGTTACCTCCGCCGCCGTGCCGGTAAAAAAGGCCTCATCCGCCGTGTAAAGCTCATCCCGCGTAAAGCGCTGCTCCACCACATTGAGCCCGAGATCGCCCGCGAGGGTCATAATAGAATCGCGCGTAATGCCTGGAAGTATGGATGTCAAGGGTGGTGTCTTAACGCTGTTGCCTTCCACGATAAAGATATTTTCTCCAGATGCCTCGCACACGTAGCCTTCGGTATCAAGCAACAGGGCCTCGTCGTAACCGGCGCGCACCACTTCGCGTTTGGCAAGAATTGAATTCACATAATTTCCGCAGATCTTCGCCTTGGTCATGCTAATATTGACATGATGACGGGTATAGGAAGATATCTTTACGCGGATACCCTTTTTTAATCCTTCTTCCCCTAGGTAGGCACCCCAAGGCCAGGCTATGATAAAGAGATTTACAGGATTGTTTTGGGGGTGTACCCCCATAACTCCCTCACCAATGATGGCGATAGGCCGGATATAACCTTCCTTGAGACCGTTGGCGTTCAGTGTGTCCTTGATTCCCTTCTCTATTTCCTCCACGGAAAATGGAATCTCCATTTCACCGATCTTGGCGGAATTAAGGAGACGGATGGCATGTTCTCTCAATCGAAAGATGGCTGAGCGGCCATCCTCGCATTCATAGCATCGAATCCCCTCAAAAACGCCGAGTCCGTAGTGGATGGTATGCGTCAGAATATGGACATTCGCGTCGTCCCAGGCAATTAACTCGCCATCTTTCCATATTTTTTCCGCCTTTTGTACCATGACAGCCTCCCTTCGGTTCTTAATGTCACTTTCAATATAAACAATTCCCGGTTGAAATGCAATGTTTCTTTCCTATAAACCCGATCCAAAAATGTGGGAATTTGAATAAATGCACACCCCGGAACGTCTTAAAAACAAAAAAGGGAGTAAGCCATGAAACACGTTGTGATCGTCATGATAATTTTAGGACTTTTTGGATTGGGGTTGACTGGCTGCAGCAGCACCCTTAATAATACACAAAAGGGTGCCTTGGTCGGTGGCGCGCTGGGGGCCGTCAGTGGCGCCATCATCGGAAATAACTGGCATAACAGACACCACGATACCGTGAGAAACGGCGCTATCATCGGTGGCCTCGCTGGGGCAGTCGGGGGCGCAGTTGTCGGCAGCCGGATGGGAAATTAAACAGAGATTGATGTTGAGTAGAACGACCCGTTATTCCGTCAGGAATCAATTTCCATCAGGGCGTTGATGGCCGTTGAGATTTCCTCAATCCTGAAGGGTTTCTGGATAAATCCCATCACCCCTTCATCCATTAGCTCCTGGACCTGTCCATCGAGTGTAAACCCCGTTGCGAGGAGTGCTTTTATATCTGGAGAAAGTTTTTTCAACTCTCGAAACATCTCTTTTCCATCCATAACAGGCATGTTCATGTCAAGGATCACAAGGTCAATGATATCCTGGTAGGCCTTGAAAACCTCGAGTCCATCCCTGCCATCTTTCGCTAAAAGTACCTCGTAACCAAGATATTCAAGGACATCCTTCAGCATTTCACGAAAAACTTCCTCGTCATCTGCCACAAGAATCTTTCCTTTCCCCATCCGCGGGTTGCCCCTGGCTGTTTTGATTTTCTCTTTCTTCACCTTTCTGTCCGTGGCGGGAAAGTAGATCCTAAATGTGGTTCCTTGTTCTTTTTTGCTCTCAACAGTTATCCCCCCATCGTGGTTCTTTACAATGCCGTAAACGGTTGAAAGTCCCAGGCCTGTTCCCTCCCCCACAGATTTTGTTGTAAAGAAGGGTTCAAAGATATGTTCCCGTGTATATTCATCCATTCCAGAGCCTGTGTCTGAAATGGAAATCTCAATATAAGAGGTCGCTTTGTCCGTACCAATTAGGGATTCCGGGACCTCTTCCGCTGCCTTGTGTGATGTTCCAATCTTTAAAAGGCCTCCCTCAGGCATGGCCTGGATACCGTTAAGGCACGTGTTCATGACCACCTGTTCAATCTGGGATGGGTCTCCAACTATGACCGGGAGCGCACTTTCCAATTCAAGATTAAACTCGATTTTCTTAAGGGCAGTATGTTTCAGAATCTCCAGAACGCTCTGGATTGTTTCGTTGACATCCACGTCCCTCGATTCGTATTTCCCCCTGCGCGAAAAGGCCAGAAGCTGTTTAACGAGGTCTGACGCGCGCGTCCCCGCTTCTTCCAGCCTTTCAAGAATACCGTAATGTTCGTCTTCCGGCGCGTGCTGTTGCTTCAGGAGTGAAACATACCCCATGATTCCACCAAGAATATTGTTAAAGTCATGGGCAATTCCCCCTGCAAGGGTTCCCACTGCCTCGAGTTTTTTCGCTTGGAGAAGTTCGCTTTCCAGCTCGCGAATTCTTGTCATATCCACGCCGATGCTAAGAATTTCTCTCACCTCTCCGTTGTTATCTTTTATAGGTTGGTTCCGCCAGGCGATATAAACCTCTCTGCCATCCCTGGTTGTATTCTTAGTTTCATTTTCATAGTAACGTTCCGGATGGATACAAATATCACGAAACATGGCCTTGAATCTCTCGCTTCCTCCCCCTGTTTCAGGAATAATGGTTCCAATCGCGCTCTTTTTCCCCACCAATTCTTCCCGGCTGTACCCAAAAAATTCCTCACCGAATCTGTTCATAAAGGTATAAGTCCCATCTGGTGTAAATCGGCAGATAATGACATTGGTGTTTTCCACCAACTCCCGATAGTTCCGCTCGCTTTCCTCAAGCGCCCTCATTACCTTCTTCTGTGGGGAGATATCGTGTACCGTGGCCACGATAAGCTGTCTTTTCTGTAATTCAATTCGAAAAAGGCTGACAATGGTATCGAAAGGTGTCCCATCCAGACGGGTGTGCACCCATTCAAACCTTTGGGGGATTCCCTCCAGGGCCGCATGAATCTTTTCCAGGGCCTTTTCACGTGAGAGTCTGCCATCCGGCTGGTTTTTCGGAGAGAAGAGATAAGGGGGTTTTTTTATAATATCCTTTTTTTCGCATCCGAACATCTCAAGGGTTCTGGGGTTACAGGCAACAAAAAGTTCCCCTTCCATCAAGAAAATGGCGTCTGCCGCATGCTCGAACAGGGCTCGATAGAGGGCTTCGCGCTCGGCAATTTCCTTTTCCAACCTCTTCCGGGCAGAGACATCCTTCGCCATGCCATGAACCCCTATGGGGCTGCCATCTTTCACGACAAGCCGGTTATGATACTCGAGGAGGTGTGTTTTACCTTCCCGATCACGTACCAGCATCAATCCTTTTGCCGTGCCTTTGGACAGGATTTCAGGGAGGTAACGTTCAGCGAATTCCTGCCTGTATTTGGGGTGAATAAAGTCAGATACCCCTTGGCCAATTACATTACTTTTCTCAAAACCAAGCAGGGTTTTGAATGTTTCGTTGACCTCTAAGAACCGTCCCTCGAGGTCGTGAAAATAGATGAAATTAGGAGTCTCTTCCAGTAACTCTTTATAATCGAGGTTTCCCATTATCTCTTTGCTATTTCCGTGCAAGTTATCCGGACATAATCTTCCTAAGAAACTTTTATTAGCGCATAACCTTTAAAATGTCAAATTGTTTTTTCTTTAGTGGTTAACAAGGGTAACGTTTTTTACATTACAAAGGTTAGAAAAAGTGATGTTATAACGCGTATAATAGGGAA
>JALTEW010000218.1 GCA_027073795.1 bacterium
TCGGGTTTGCCGCCTTCGCGGTTGTGGCGTCTTATCTTCTGGGGCAGCGTAAGCCTACGCGGGTTAAAATGGCTCCTTATGAGTGCGGTATTTCTTCTCCCGGTTATGGAAAAACTCGTATCCCTCTCCGATACTACACTGTTGCCATGCTCTTTCTGCTTTTCGACCTCGAGGTTGTCTTTATGTATCCCTGGGCGGTGACCTTTAGAAAGCTGGGGCTTTTTGGCCTGATTGAAATGATGGTTTTCATTGGCATTTTGCTGGTTGGCTATGTTTATGTCTGGAGAAAAGGAGCATTGGAATGGGATTAGAAACAGTTTTTGGAAAGGGGCCTGTAACCGCGGGCCTCGATAAGATCGTTAACTGGGCAAGAAAGAACTCCATCTGGCCTGTTACTTTTGGTTTGGCCTGTTGTGCCTTGGAAATGATGGTTGCCTCGTCCGCCAGCTATGATATCGCCAGGTTTGGTGCTGAGGTGTTTCGCCCGTCTCCCAGGCAGGCGGACCTAATGATTGTGGCGGGGACGGTTACAAAGAAGATGGCCCCCATTCTCAAGAGGATTTACGATCAGATGCCGGAACCCAAGTGGGTTATTGCCTACGGAACATGTGCCTGTTCCGGCGGGATGTTTCAGAGTTATAATGTTGTTCAGGGTGTCGATCAGATTGTCCCGGTTGATGTTTATATTCCCGGGTGCCCGCCGCGTCCCGAGGCCCTTCTGGCGGGCATCATCAAATTGCAGAAAAAGATCGAAAGCGAGTCATTACTCGACCGTAAGGACGAGGAAACCGCGCTTGTTACCGCATAGGGGTTGGTTATGGATTATCATGGAATGGTGGATGATTTAAAAGGGCACTTTCCCGAGGCAATCCGGGGGTATAAGATATTCAGAGAGGAACTGACGGTAGAAGTGGATGCTGCATTCCTTGTGCCCATATGTACGTATCTGCGTGATGAAGAACCCTTTAAAATGGATGTGCTGACCGATATTGCCGGCCTGGATTATGGGGTGGGGCGCTCCCCCCGTTTTGGGATGGCCTATCTTTTGACTTCTACCGACCATATTTTCAGGATACGGGTAAAGATATCTTTCGACGAAGGGGATGAGATAGAATCGGTAAGTGGTATCTGGAAGAGTGCTAACTGGGTTGAACGCGAGGCGTGGGAAATGTACGGCGTCAAGATTGTTCATCACCCGGATCTCAGGAAGCTGCTCCTCCCGGATGATTTCAAGGGATACCCCATGCGGAAGGATTTTCCTACTAAGGGTTATGATTTTGACAAACCGCTAAGGGTCTAAGGCGAGAATCTAAATATGTTTTTTTGAGGAAAGAGATGGCTGAGACAAAGTACATGACAATCAATATGGGGCCTCAACATCCAGCAACCCATGGTGTTTTGCGCCTGTTGCTCGAGCTGGACGGGGAGTATATCGTCAAGGCAACGCCAATCATTGGGCATCTCCACCGGGGTGTTGAGAAACTGGCGGAAGAGCGAACATATCATCAGTTTATCCCTTTCACAGACAGGCTTGATTACACCGCAGGTATGAGCAACAACCTCGCCTATGTTATGGCGGTAGAAAAACTCCTGGGGATAGAGGTTCCCAAGCGTGCACAATACATCCGGGTTGCTCTCGCTGAATTTCAAAGGATTGCCGCGCACCTCATCTGGCTTGGAACCCATGCCCTCGACATCGGCGCAATGACTGTTTTGTTTTATACCTTCCGCGAGCGTGAAACGGTTCTTAATATTCTGGAGCATGTCTCGGGGGCCAGATTGACGCCGAGTTTCATGCGTATCGGGGGATTGGCCAAGGATGTTCCCGAAAACTTTGAGACGCTCGCCATGGATTTTGTGGAGAAATTTCCTGAATATATTGATGGATATGAGATATTGCTAACTGAAAACCCCATCTGGCTTGAAAGAACCAAAGGGATTGGAATCCTATCAAGAGAAGATGCGTTGAATTATGGTGTGACAGGGCCTACCCTTCGGGGGTCCGGCGTTAACTGGGATATTCGCAAGCAATTTCCATATAGCAGTTACGAAGATTTTGAATTTGATATCCCCGTAGGGTCAGTAGGGGATGTCTATGACCGGTACAAGGTGCGTCTTCAGGAAATGCGGCAGTCTAATCGCATCATCAAACAGGTCATTACCAACATGCCGTCGGGTGACATCATTGCAGATGACCCGAAGGTCTGCCTGCCGCCGAAGGAAAGGGTATACAATGACATTGATGCCTTAATCCGCCATTTTAAGATAGAGTCCGCTGGGTTTGAGCCACCCGAGGGGGAGGTGTTCTTCAGCGCCGAAAACCCAAAAGGGGAGCTGGGATTTTATGTGGTAAGTGATGGATCAAATATGCCGTTTCGTATCAAGATAAGAAACCCTTCTTATTTTAATCTTGCGGCATTGCCCAAGATGATTG
>JALTEW010000219.1 GCA_027073795.1 bacterium
GTGAAAGAGCTTTCCGAAATATACCGCTTTCTCCACTGGGAGCTTGAGTTTGCGGATATCTTTGAAGAGCGGGGAGGTTTTGACCTGGTGCTGGGGAACCCGCCCTGGATAAAGGTGGAATGGAACGAGGGCGGCGTTATGGGGGACGTGGAGCCGCTCTTTGTGCTGAAGAAATATTCCGCGGCAAAGCTCGCGGCTCTCAGGGACGAGGCTCTTGAAAAATACAATCTTAAATCTGCTTACCTAAGTGCCTACGAAGAAGCGGACGCGACCCAGAACTTCCTGAACGCCCTCCAGAATTACCCATTCCTAAAGGGAGTCCAGACCAACCTTTACAAGTGCTTTCTGCCTCAGGCGTGGATGGTGGGTCGGGACAAGGCGGTATCCGCCTTCCTCCACCCCGAGGGGATTTATGATGACCCAAAGGGTGGCAGATTCAGGCAGGAGGTCTATCCACGGCTCAGATACCATTTCCAGTTTCACAATGAATTGAAGCTATTTGCGGAAGTTGATCATCATGCCAAATTTAGTGTTAATGTCTACAAAAGTTTCAAATATCATACTGGTAATGATCATATAGAGGACAAAGTCCATAAGGTAGAATTCCAGCATATTGCCAACCTTTTTACCCCATCCACAGTTGACGCCTGTTTCGAGCATGCCGGCCATGGGCCGGTTCCTGGAATAAAAAATGAAAGGAACAACTGGGAAACGAAAGGGCACAGGGACAGAATTATTCAAATGGGCTTAAAAGAGCTTGAGCTCTTTGCGAAACTTTATGACGCGGTAGGCACGCCCCCCCTCCAGGCAAGGTTGCCAGCCCTTCACTCACGGCAGCTTATTTCCGTCCTTGAAAAGTTTGCCGCTTACCCCAAAAGGCTTGGAGATTTGGAAGGAGAATATTTTTCAACCGTAATGTGGGATGAGACCAATGCTGTCAAGCGAGATGGTACCATCCGAAGGGAGACAAGATTTCCCGACCGGCCCTCTGAGCTCATCCTCTCAGGCCCTCATTTTTTTGTGGGGAATCCCTTTTATAAGACCCCAAGAAAGGTGTGTACACTAAATAGCCATTACGATGTCCTTGATCTCACCGAACTGCCGGACGACTATCTTCCCCGCACCAACTACGTCCCGGCGGTGGACATAGACGAGTACCTGAGGCGCACCCCAAAGGTGCCGTGGGGAGAAAAAAAGCCGGTGACGGAGTTTTATAGGCTAATTTCTCGGTTTATGCTTTCTCAGTCTGGAGAACGCACTTTAATCTCGTGTATCGTCCCACCAATGTTTTGCCATATTAATACTTGTTTGAGCTTAGGATTTAAGGCGATTGTCCAAGTTGCAAATCAATGTGGCTTTTTTTTGAGTATTCCATTGGATTTTTTAGTTAAGACAACGGGCAGAGGTGCGATACCGGGTTTAGTAAAATCAATCCCCGTATTTTCGTATCATTTAAAGCTTATATTAAGAACTTTATGCCTTACCTGCCTTACTATGTACTACGCAGACCTCTGGACTGGATGCTGGGATGCTGCTTTCATCACAGACCGGTGGACAAAGGATGATCCCCGCCTTCCAAACGCCTTTTTCTCGTCCTTGACCCCGACCTGGAACCGGAACTGCGCCCTGTGCACGGACTATGCCCGCCGCCAGGCCCTGGTGGAGATAGATGTCCTATCGGCCATGGCCCTTGGGCTGACGCTTGAGGAGCTCAAGACCATCTATCGCGTCCAGTTTCCCGTGCTCCGTATGTACGAGGCTGACACATGGTATGATCAAAAGGGGCGCATCGTGTTCACCAACTCAAAGGGGCTTACGGGCGTGGGATTTCCCCGTCCTGAATGGAACCAGATCAAAGACATGAAGGCCGGCACGGTTGAGCGCGTCATCATGGATGATACCCTGCCAGGGGGACCACGGGAGCGCACCATAACCTATTTCGCCCCCTTCGACCGCTGTGACAGGGAGAAGGACTACGAAACAGCCTGGATGGAGTTTGAGAGGCGGTTAAATGGATAAGAATGAAATGGATCTTGAGCAAGGGCTTCTCAGCTCCAGTGGAAAGGGTACCCTGTTGGAATACCTTGTCACGTTGCCTCGTGGAGACAAAGAAACGCGAAATCACCTTGTGGAACTACTGATTTCCCGCCATAACGATGGCTCCATTGATATCGTTGGGGAATTTATGAAGCTTGAAAATAAGGAAGATTCGGAGGTGGATTTTTTTATTGCGAGAGAATATTTTGTGAAGTCGCTGCCACATTTGGACGCCCCTGTAGGACCGGTTATGGAATGTGTTCGACACCTCACAAAGTCGGCGGGCCAAGATTTAAGTGCCGGTGAAGTTATTCCTCCATTTATAGAGTTTTGCTCAACTGAACCGACGCGAGTGGAAGAAGCACTCGATTTTGCTCTTTTATCACCGGAGCAATGG
>JALTEW010000220.1 GCA_027073795.1 bacterium
AGAGCCTTACACCCTGCCCGATTTTGATTGGTTTAGGGAAAATAGAAGGGAGAAAAATTGTTCTGATCGCAGATGATTTTACCGTAAAAGGTGCTTCAGTAGGTGATATGTTTAAGGCGAAACTTGCATATGCCTTAAAGATGTCTCGTGAGCTAAGGCTTCCGATGGTTAGATTGCTGGACGGAGCGGGGGGGAGTATCAGAGAAATACTGAAGGTTGGGTACGTAAAATTTCCAACTCTTCCTGAACATGCGATGAAAGACATTGTAGATCTTATGTCCATGGTTCCAGTTGTTTCTGCTGCGCTGGGGCCTACGGCTGGCTTAGGTGGGTTATTGATGGTTTCTTCCCATTTTTCGATTATGGTGAAAGAAAAGGCCCAGGTGTTTATCGGCGGGCCAGCACTTGTGAAGAAAGCTTATGGGCAGGATATAACCAAAGAAGAACTGGGAGGATATAAGATTCACACACGACAGAGTGGCGTGGTAGACAATGAAGCTGAAAACGAGGAGGATGCCTTTCGGCAGATAAAGAGATTTTTAGATTACATGCCTAAAAATGTCTGGGAATTGCCGAAAAGAAGATATCAAGGTCAAGACAACCCCCAAAGGCGTGAAGAAGAGCTTTTGTCCATCATTCCTCGTAATCCCAAAAAAACTTATGATATGAGACGCATTTTGGAGCTTGTTTTTGACAGAGGTTCTTTTTTTGAAATAGGACAAAACTATGCAAGGGCCCAGATAACAGGACTGGCGCGGCTTAATGGGTATCCTGTAGGAGTTCTGGCAAATGATTCAAGATTTTGGGCGGGTTCTTTTGGATGGGATGTCGCGGGAAAGTTCCAGCGTTTTGTGGATATGTGTGACACGTTTCACCTTCCAATTGTTAATTTTGTTGACCAACCTGGTTTTCGGATTGGCAAAGAAGCAGAAATGCATGGCACAATTCGAAAGGGGGTCAGGGCGATTTTTTCTGTTTATCAGGCATCGGTTCCCTATGTGGCGGTATATATTAGAAAGGCCTATGGTGTGGCAGGGGGGAGCCAAGAGGATTACAGCGGATTGAACTGGCGTTATTTTTGGCCCTCGGCAAACTGGGGCAATATTGTCGTCGAGGGGGGGGTATATGTGGCCCATCGTGCGGAGATCGATGCAGCCGAAAATCCGGAAGCGTTACTTCATGAACTTGAAGAGAAATATAGGGCTTTTAGCTCACCTTTCCGCGCAGCGGAGGCCTTCGATATTGAAGATATTATTGACCCAAGGGAGACGCGTCCATTGCTATGTGATTGGGCTGAAATGAGTTACAATCTTGAGAAAAATAGGCTTGGAATGAAGGTTAGAGGGATGAGGTGTTGATGTTTTTTACAGCGGAACAGATGTCTTTGGTGCTGGCATTTGTATCGGCCTCGTCGAGGCACGCCAGGGAGACACAAGCCTGCGGTGTCCGGTTTGTGGGTCTTGTCAGGTGATTAAGAAGGGAGGCGTCAGGAGGGTGTTTCGCTCCAGCCAGATTTGCCCGGCAGGAGTTATCAGCCCTCACGGCGGTTTTGGTGAACCCTATAGCCGTTTTGCGTGTGATTTACTCCTATATCTAGTTACGCGATGATGTCAAGCGCGGGGGATGAGGGTAAAATCACCCTGTGATTCTATCGGTAAATTTTCTTTTCTTTCACAACCTTTACAAAGGCGTCCATCACACTTGGATCAAAATGTTTCCCCGTTTCGGATAGCATGTGGTTAATTACCTTCTCCTTCTCTATCGGCTTTCGATATGCCCTTTCAGATGTCATAGCATCAAAGACATCTGCCACAGTTGCGATCCTCGCAGGCAGGGGTATCTCTTTACCCTTCAAACCATCGGGGTAACCACTTCCATCCAGCATCTCATGGTGATGCCGCACAATATGGAGGATCCCCTCTTCTTTTATAATAGGCTTCAGTATCCTCTCTCCCTCAGCAGGATGGGTCTTTATAATATCAAACTCCTCTTTGGTTAATTTCCCTGGCTTGTTCAAAATCGAATCCGGGATGCCAATCTTCCCTATATCATGAAGAAGCCCCCCCAACCTTAATATCCTTAAGCCTTTCTCATCGAATCCCATTTCTCTCCCTATGGCTTCAGAAATCTTGCTGACCCTTGAGGAATGTCCATGCGTATAGTAATCCTTTTCCTCAAGCGCGATAGCAAGAGATTGTACCGCTTCCAGGTATAGATTCCGAATCTTCTCAGCCTGTTCGTTGACCTTTTTCTCAAGATTCTTTTGGTAATCTATATTCTCTAAATACAACCTCCTCTTCTCCAGCGCCCTTTCGATAGCCATCTCTGCCTCGGCAAAATCAAAGGGTTTAAACAGATAATCATAAGCGCCTTCCCTCATGGCTGCCCTGACTGTATTGATGTCATGCAAACCGGACAAGGCAATCAC
>JALTEW010000221.1 GCA_027073795.1 bacterium
CTGGGGTTCTCGGATCGGCAACTGGCCTATATGTTGGGGACAGACGAACGCACGGTTCGCGAGGCGCGCCAGGCTCGGGGTGTGACTTCGGTTTTCAAGCTTGTGGATACCTGCGCGGCGGAATTCGAGGCCTATACCCCATACTACTATTCCACCTATGAGTCGGAAAATGAAACTCGCCCCTCGGGCAGGAAGAAGATTATGATTCTGGGGGGCGGGCCGAACCGTATCGGGCAGGGGATTGAGTTTGACTACTGCTGTGTCCATGCCTCGTTTGCCTTGAAGGAGCTGGGGCATGAGACCATCATGGTCAACAGCAACCCGGAGACGGTCAGCACCGATTACGATACCTCCGACAAGCTCTATTTTGAGCCCCTGACCCTGGAGGATGTTCTGGGAATCGTGGCCAGGGAAAACCCGAATGGGGTGATCGTCCAGTTTGGGGGGCAGACCCCCTTGAACCTGGCCATTCCCTTGAAGGAGGCGGGGGTTCCCATTTTAGGGACTACCCCCGAGGATATCGACAGGGCGGAAGACCGGGAGAAATTTCAGGGCCTTCTAAAAAAACTTGGTCTTGTCCAGCCGGCAAACGGCATTGCCTTCTCCTTCGAAGAGGCCAAGAAGGTGGCAAAGACGATTAGTTATCCAGTGGTGGTGCGTCCCTCCTATGTCCTGGGGGGGCGGGCGATGGAGATCGTGTACGACGAGGATTCCCTGGAGGGCTACATTCGTTCGGCAGTGAAGGCCTCCCCGGAACACCCGATCCTGATAGACAAGTTTTTGGAAGATGCCATCGAAATCGATGTGGATGCCGTGGCGGACGGTGAGCGGTGCCTCATCTGCGGTATCATGGAACATATCGAGGAGGCAGGGGTTCATTCAGGTGACAGCGCCTGTGCCATTCCCCCCTTTTCCCTGACCGACGAGCAGGTGGAACAGATTAAGCGGAACACCTACGCCCTAGCGGGGGAACTCAATGTGGTCGGACTGATGAATGTCCAGTACGCTGTCAAGAATGACGTGATTTATGTCCTGGAGGTGAACCCGCGAGCGTCCCGGACCGTGCCCTTTGTCAGCAAGTCGAAGGGGATTCCCTGGGCAAAGGTAGCGGCCAAGATTATGGTGGGCAAGAAGATTGCCGAGTTAGGTATCACCGAAAAAGAGATTGATTATGTCACAGTCAAGGAGTCGGTTTTTCCTTTTAACCGTTTCCCTGGGGTGGATACGGTCCTGGGGCCGGAGATGAAATCGACGGGCGAGGTGATGGGGGTGGACAGGGATTTTGGCGCCGCCTTCGCGAAATCTCAGATTGCGGCGGGCAATGCTCTCCCCTCCGAGGGGAACGTGTTTATCAGCGTTAAGAACAAGGACAAACGCCAAGTGATTTTCCTGGCAAAGAAGTTGGTGGATCTTGGGTTTCGCCTGATCGCTACGGCCGGAACGCGGAAGGTCCTGGTGAAGAATGGGCTTGACGTACAGATGGTTTTTAAGGTGAGTGAGGGAAGGCCCGACGTGGTCGATTTCATAAAAAACGGCGATATTCAGCTCATCATCAACACCCCCAGCGGGAAAAAACCGAAAGCGGATGAGGTAGCGATTCGCACAGAGGCGGTTAGCCATGGTGTTCCCTGCATCACAACCATTTACGGGGCCTATGCGGCGGTCAACGGGATAGAATCGATGAAGAAACGTGAGTTTGCCATTCATTCCATTCAGGAGTATCATGGAAATAAAGCAGTCTAAAAAGGCTATAGGCTGGAAGAAAGGTGAAAAAGATTGCGTTCGCGCTGTTTTGTTTTAGCCTGATATCTGATAATCTACATAAAATTGCAGGAAATTAAGGGATGTTATGGAGTCATTACCTTCAGCTAATAATCGATGGATCGTGGCAGCTCTTGTAGGGTGCCTTCTGTTTTCAGGAACGCTTTTTTTCACGAACCTGGGGAAACGCGACCTCTGGAACCCGGACGAGCCGAGATACACAGAGATCGCACGTGAGATGGTTCTCAGCCATTCGTACCTCGTTCCCCGCCTGAACCAACAGGTCTATACCCAGAAGCCCCCCCTCTTTTTCTGGATGGTGGCGGGGTCTTTCAAGCTGTTTCACAGGGTGAACGAATGGACTGCACGGTTCCCCGTCGCGCTTTGCGCCCTTCTCGGGGTCTTGTTAACCTTTTTGATAGGGAAACGTCTCTTTGACCCATGGACTGGGTTTTTCGCCGCCCTCTTTCTGACCACGGCAAGCGAGTTTTTCTGGCTCGCCAATCGGGTCAATCTGGATACGGTGATGACCCTTTTTATTTTAGCGAGTCTCTACGCCATCGTCATGGCACTCACGGGGGATCGTCACCGAGCCCTCTGGTTCAGGTTGGCGTTTTTGTTTTCCGGCGTGGCAACGGTGACCAAGGGACCCCTTGGAATCATTGTCCCTTTTCTGACGCTGGTGGTTTATCTGCTTGTCATAAGGGATTTTAAGACTCTCAGGAAGATACCCTGGATCAGTGGGATCGCAATTTTGATCCTGATCCTTCTGTTAGGGCTGGGGCCAACTTGCCTGGCCGGCGGAAAAACCTACACCCACGAGCTCCTTTTCCGCCAAACGATCACGCGGTATGTCCATGGGATCAACCACAAGAGCGGGTTTCTTTTTTATTTTTGGGTCTACCCGGAAACCCTTCTTCCGTGGGCGCTGTTTCTGCCGGCCGCTGTTTTGCTTGCCGTAAAAAAGAGGAGGGAAGTAGAGACATGGCCATCTCTCCTCTTTGTTTTTGTATGGATTCTGGCCAATGTAGTGTTTCTTTCCTTTTCAGGGAGCAAGCGGCAGCTTTACATCCTTTCCGTTGTTCCCGCGGGGTGTCTCCTGTTGGGTTTTTATTTCAGTGCCCTTTTTCAGGGGTTCAGACAAGATATGCCATGGTTTAAGATACCGGTTTATGTTATGGGGGTGCTGCTTGTCCTGACGGGTGTTGTGCTTCCATTTATTCCACATCTCATCCGGATCCGGTTTCCAGATTTGACCCTTCCCCTGCTCCCTTTTATCCTGATGGCGGTGGTGGGGATTATTATGGGATTGGTTATCTGTTTCCTGAATGGGACGGGCCGTGTGAGGGTCGTGACCGTTACACTGCTTCTGACTCTCTATGGGGTGTTTTTTGTCGGAACGCGGTGGATTCTCCCCATGTTTGACCAGGTCAAATCACCCCGGGCCCTTGGGACGGAGATTCAGAAGCTTGTTGAGGAAGGGTATGACATCAGGACGTTTGGAGGATTGGAGCATGCAGGGATCCTTTTTTATACCCGGTTGAGGCATATCAGTACGCTTCCTCCTGTATTAGAAGAGGCGGCCTTTTTAGAAACTGCTCCGAAACCTGCCGTTTTGCTCATAAAACGCCAAGTGGAGAATTTCGCCCACCTGTCTCACTTACCCTTGAATGTTGTGTGGCAGGGCAGGGTGGGGCACAGAACCTTCCTGATTCTTCAGCCCGTGAGAGGGCAGTGAGGATGGTCAGGTCTGGCCCCGGATTTTTCCAGCTCTATCGTTCTTCCATTTTGGCATGGGGTAGATCGGCTTTTTGGTCCCCTTCGGGTAGACCTGGCCGCCCTGGATCTGGAGTACCACGAGGACTTTGAAACCCCTTGGAAAAGTCCTTCCTTTCATTTTTCCCTCCTTGTTTTGAATATTGATGGTTGGAATTCACTTCCTTGCGAGTTTTTCTTTCACATTGAAAAATGATGCCTGATAAATTCAAATGAGAACTGTTAAGAAACCCACCTCTCCCTTTTTTACATCTCCCTCAATCCTGTTGATTATTACAAATGATTGAGATACGATAGCGCCGATTGGGGATCATGATGAAATTTGAGGAAGCAGTGGAGGCATATATCTTGTTTCTGGAGACGGAACGGAATCTCTCCGCCAACACCCTGAAGAGCTATCGCAAGGATCTGCTTCAGTTCAGGCGGTTTCTAGAGAAGGATGAAGAGGCGAAAGGGGGTATTAAAGATATTACCCGGATATCCTCGATGGATATCCGCCGTTTTCTGGTCTCCCTGTACCGGTCTCATTCCCCGTCATCTGTCGCGAGAAAGGTGTCTTCCATCAAGGGTTTTTTCGGGTTTCTACGTCGCCGTAAATGGCTTGACAAGGCCCCACTGAGAGGGGTGTCTGCCCCGAAAATCCCTAAAAAACTGCCCAATTTCCTCAGTGTGGATGAGGTCTTTCATCTCCTGGATGGGCGGATTGAAGCGGATCCCCTGCCCCTGCGCGACCGGGCTATTCTGGAGCTTATCTACTCCAGCGGGCTCAGGGTTTCCGAGGTAGTTTCCCTCAACGTGGGGGATATCGACGATTCTATCCGCCTTGTCCGTGTCACGGGGAAAGGGGGAAAGGAACGAATCGTCCCGGTGGGTGAAAAGGCCCTTACGGCGATTCGGGCCTATCAGTCGAAACGCGGGGAGCTGGCCCGGAGGCGGAAGGACGGAAGCCCCACACAGGCCCTTTTCCTCAATCGTTTTGGAACGCGTCTCACGGCACGGAGCGTGGAAAGGATGATCAAGACTTACGCCCTGAAAAGGGGGCTGGTTCGTAAGATCAATCCGCATGCGCTGCGCCACTCCTTCGCAACCCATCTTCTGGGGGCGGGTGCTGACCTCCGCTCCATACAGGAGATGCTGGGACATGCCAGCCTCTCCACAACCCAGAAATATACCCACATCAGCTTAGAACAACTGATGCATGTTTACGATAAGGCCCACCCAAGGAAGTGATATGACAGATCCCACGTTTCACGGAACCACGATCTTATGTATCCGGAAAGACGGTCAGACAGTCATGGCCGGGGACGGTCAGGTGACCTTTGACGTGACCATCTTCAAGAAGAATGCCCGCAAGATTCGCCGGCTCTATGATGACAAGGTGATAGCAGGGTTTGCCGGCGCGACGGCGGATGCCTTTACCCTGTTTGAGCGGTTTGAGGAAAAACTGGAAAAGACCAGCGGAAACCTTGTTCGTTCGGCGGTTGACCTGGCCAAGGACTGGCGCACGGACCGTTTTCTCAGGCGTCTGGAGGCCATGATTATCGTGGCGGATGAGAAACATATTCTCATTCTCTCCGGCAGCGGAGATGTGATTGAGCCAGACGAGCCCATTGCCGCCATTGGGTCGGGGGGCGCCTATGCACAGGCGGCGGCCAAGGCCCTCATGGCCCATACTGACATGGGGGTTCGTGAGATCGTTGAAACAGCCATGAAAATTGCTTCGGAAATCTGCATTTATACGAACCAGGAGGTTGTCATAGAGACACTGCCATGACAGAAGAGGCCTTTATCCATACCTTTACCCCGAGGGAGATTGTATCGGAACTCGATAAATATATTGTCGGGCAACACGAGGCGAAACGGGCCGTTGCCCTGGCCCTGCGTAACCGATGGCGGCGCCAGCAGGTTCCCGAGGATCTGCGGGATGAGATCGCTCCCAAGAATATCATCATGATTGGTCCCACCGGAGTGGGGAAGACAGAGATTGCCCGCCGCCTGGCAAAGCTCTCCAACGCCCCCTTTCTGAAGATAGAGGCCTCCAAGTTCACCGAGGTGGGGTATGTGGGGCGTGATGTGGAGTCGATGATTCGTGACCTCGTGGAGATTGCCATCAACATGGTGAAGTCGGAAGAGAACAAGCGCGTGGAACTCAAGGCCCGTAAAATTGCGGAGGAGCGGCTTCTGGATCTTCTTCTCCCATCCCGCTCGGTTTCCCGCCCCCCTGACGGGATGCGCTCCGGGGAAAAGCCCCTGGAAATAGTGGGGGGAAAGACAGCACCCTCAACACGCGAGCGCCTCCGTCAGCTTTTGAGAAACGGAAGCCTCGACGAACGTTACGTGGAGGTTGAGATCACCCAAACGGCCATGCCGATGTTTGAAATCTTTTCCGGCTCCGGGATGGAGGAAATGGGCATCAATGTCAAGGACATGTTCAGCAATATCCTCCCTAAAAAGACGAAGCACAAGAAGGTCAAGATCCCCGAGGCCCTTGAGATTCTGACGCAGGAAGAGGTACAGAAGCTTATTGACATGGACCGGGTGGTCAAGGAGGCCTTGACGCTTGTGGAACAGGGTGGAATTGTTTTTCTGGATGAGATAGACAAGATTGCGGGAAAAGATCAGGGCCACGGACCGGATGTCTCCCGGGAGGGGGTTCAGCGGGATATCCTCCCCATCGTGGAAGGAACCAAGGTTAACACGAAGCACGGCATGGTCAAAACCGACCATATCCTGTTTATTGCCGCGGGGGCTTTTTATGTTTCCAAGCCGTCCGATCTCATACCGGAGCTTCAGGGGCGGTTTCCAATCCGCGTAGAGCTCGATTCCCTTGGGAAGGATGAGTTTGTACGTATCCTGACAGAACCGAAAAATGCCCTTATCAAGCAGTACAAGGCCTTGTTAAAAACGGAGGGTATCGAACTGGATCTTACGAAGGGTGCCGTGGAAAAGATAGCGGAAACCGCGGCCCAGATCAATGAAAAAACGGAGAATATCGGTGCCCGACGGCTTTACACCATTATGGAAAAACTCCTGGACGATATCTCGTTCAAGGCCCCTGAAATGAGTGAGCCGAAGGTGACGATAACCGAGGATTACGTAGAAGAGCAGCTCAAGGAGTTCGTGGAAGACGAGGATTTGAGCCGCTACATCCTGTAGAACGCCTATGCAAGACCTCATCCGACGCGCCGAAACCCTTATCGAAGCCCTTCCCTATATCCAGGCATTCGCCGGAAAGACCGTCGTGGTAAAGTATGGCGGGCATGCCATGCAAGACCCCTCTCTGGAGGACGACTTCGCCCGGGATATCGTTCTTCTTGCCACTGTGGGAATTCACCCCATCGTGGTGCATGGGGGCGGACCACAGATTGGCCAGCTTCTCAGCCAGCTTGGGATAGAGACGCGGTTTCACGAAGGGTTGCGCGTCACGGACGAGCGGACGATGGAGGTGGTCGAAATGGTCCTCACAGGGCGGGTGAACGGGGACATCGTGAGGCGGATTAATAAATTCGGTGGCAAAGGGGTTGGCCTGGCGGGGAAAGACGGAAATCTTATCCGAGCTGAAAAAATCCGCCTCGAACCTTCCAATAGCCAGGCCCCGGAGGTGGACCTGGGTCAGGTGGGGGAAGTAGCGGCGATACGTCCGGCCATTCTGGCCACCCTGATTGCGCAAGGGTTTATCCCCGTGGTGGCACCTGTGGGGCAGGGAGATGAGGGTAAGGCTTTAAACCTCAACGCGGACCACGTGGCGGGACGAATTGCCGAGGCCCTTGGCGCGGAAAAGCTTGTCCTGCTGACCGATATAGATGGTGTTATGGACAAGAACGGGCAGCTCCTCTCCTCGTTGACGGTTTCACAGGCCGAGGAACTCATTTCAGACGGAACCATTGAAGGGGGGATGATCCCCAAGATCCGGTGCGTGATTGATGCGGTAAAAAACGGAGTGGGGAAAACCCATATCATCAACGGGACCTTACGCCATGCCGTCCTTCTTGAAATCTTCACGCGGGGTGGCGTGGGCACTGAAGTAACGAAGGATAAAGAATGACACAAAGCGACGAAATTAAAGCCATTTCCGGCAAGGTATTTTTCCCAACCTATAACCGCTTCCCATCGGCCATGGTCAGGGGGGAAGGGGCCTGTCTTTATGATGCGGAGGGGAAGCGTTACCTCGATTTTCTCGGTGGTATCGGTGTGGCCAGTCTGGGACATGCCCATCCAGATGTGGCAGCGGCGGTTTGCGACCAGGCCAAGACACTTTTGCATGTCTCCAATCTCTATTTTATGCCACCCCAGACAGAGCTGGCCGCACGTCTGATAGAGAATTCGTCCTTAGATCGGGTCTTTTTCTGTAATTCCGGGGCAGAGGCCAATGAGGCAGCGATCAAACTCGCGAGAAAGTACGCCTGGGAGGTGTACGGTGAAGACAGGTATGAAATTATCACTCTTCAAGATTCCTTTCATGGCAGGACGATTGCAACGATTTCCGCCACGGGACAGCCAAAGGTCAAGGAGGGATTTGCTCCTTTGCTGAAGGGGTTTGTCCACGTCCCGGCGGGTGATTTTGCTGCCCTGAAG
>JALTEW010000222.1 GCA_027073795.1 bacterium
GCCCTTCCAGAGATGAAAAAATATAAGTATAAGGATACATTGGCTACAGGATGCATTGCAACGTCCGCAACCTTGGGAATTCTAATCCCTCCCAGCACCATATTTATCGTGTATGGAATTTTGACCGAACAATCTATTGGCAAGCTTTTTATCGCAGGAGTAATCCCTGGCATAATTCTGGCTTTCTTACTTGCCCTGACAACCATCCTGATTTGTTATATCAAACCGGAGCTTGGGCCACCTGGACCCAAAACCACATGGTGGCAAAAGCTTATGGCGCTTAAAGGTGTTATAGAAGCGATCGTCCTTTTTGGAATGACGATGGGTGGGCTTTTTGCCGGATGGTTTACGCCAACGCAGGCAGGAAGTATCGGGGCCGCAGGGGCTCTGCTGATCGGGCTGGTTAAAAGAAAAATAAGCTGGAAGTCCTTTCTACTCGCGACCAAAGACGGGGTTCTGACATCCTGTATGATCCTTTTTCTGATTACGGGAGCCACCGTTTTTGGACACTTTATGGCCATCACCCGCATCCCGTATCTCCTGGTAAATTCCGTTAAAAACCTCCCCCTTTCCCCGGCCGCAATCTTAAGCCTGATCTGTTTCTTTTACATCGTGGGTGGATGTTTTATGGACGCGATGGCACTGGTGGTCTTAACAATACCCTTTGTGTACCCAATTATCCTCAAGTTAGGCTACAATCCCATCTGGTTCGGCGTGATCATTGTGTTGGTCAGCGAACTGGGTGTGGTGACGCCCCCAGTGGGTGTAAATGTCTATGTTTTAAAAGGAATCGCGCCTGATATCCCCCTGGAGACCATCTTCAAGGGCGTGATGCCCTTCTTGGGCGCTATAATTCTAACGTTAATTATCTTGATCTCTTTTCCGGAACTTGCGACCTTTTTACCGAGGTATGTGAAATGGTAAAAAAGATGACGTTTAACTTTACCGATCAAAAACCTTGTAACGTAGACAGGATAAAAAATGGGGAAAACTATTGCAGTTGTAGGAACATTAGACACAAAGGGAGAAGAAATTCACCTTTTAAAAATCCTTATTGAAAAAAGGGGGCATACCCCCCTCGTCATCGACACAGGGATCCTGGGGACCCCTGACATGAAGGCCGATATTCTTAGGGAGGACGTGGCAAAAGCAGGAGGTGAATCTATCAAGACCCTCCAGCAAAAAAACGATGAGGCCTTCGCCCAGAAGATCATGTCTATCGGCTTGAAAAAGATAGTATCCACCCTCCTAGCTTCAGGAAAAATTCATGGGTTGATCGCGATTGGCGGAGGCCAGGGATCCATCATTGCCTCCTCCGCACTCAAATATCTTCCATTCGGTTTCCCTAAATTGCTCGTTTCGACAAAGGTATCTCAGGCCGGTATTCGCCCCTATACTGGGATTAAAGACATTCTTGTTTTGCCACCCGTTGCCGATTTGGCCGGGATCAACAGGCTAACCGAAAAGGTGCTTGCCAATGCCGCAGGCGCCATCTCCGGGATGGTTGAGATGGAACCACTCCAGAGAAATGGCAGAAAACCCCTGGTTGTGATGAGCATGAACGGAACCATCACGGACTGTGGGCTAAGGGTCAAAAACGGTTTAGAAAACAAAGGATATGAAGTCTTAGTTTTTCATTCTATCGGCACGGGCGGGGAGGCTCTGGAAGAATATGTGAAAACAGAAAGTGATATCGCCTGCGTTATCGAGCTGGCGGTTAACGAAATAGGCAACGACTTGTTTGGTGGTCTTGCCTCATCCGGTCCACACCGTCTAACCTCCGCCGGTCAGCGTGGGATCCCCCAAATTATTGTTCCGGGAAGTGCGGATTTCGTTAACTTTCTTGGGCCTGAAACCGTTCCGGAAAAATTTAAGAACAGAAAGATACACCCCCATAATCCTCAGGCGACCATCGTCAGAACAAATATTCGTGACAACCAGCTTTTAGGGGAAACCATCGCTGAAAAGCTGAATCAGGCCAAAGGTCCTGTGACAATCCTCTGGCCCCAAAGAGGGCTCTCTTCTGTAGACAAGCCGGGAAAGCCTTTTTGGGACCCGAAGGCCGACCAGGCATTAATCAAAAGTCTCCAGGAAAATTTGAAGCCGGAGATTCAAATCATTCCGTCAAACGCACATATTAATGATCCCACCTTTGCTCAAAAAGTCGTGAAAGTATTTGACGAAATTGTCAGTCCGTAAAACAGGAAATCTGAAAATGACCGATGACCCAACCCCCTACTGGAATCCTTATCTTGAAACCCTTCCAAGGGACAGATTGATTCAAATTGAGCTGAAGAATTTTCGGGCCGTTCTTGAATACGCCAAAAAACGCGCCCCCTTTATTCGTGAAAAATTCAGGGATATCTCCCCTAACGATATCAAAACCATGAAAGACGTGAGAGCTCTGCCCCTCATCGAT
>JALTEW010000223.1 GCA_027073795.1 bacterium
CATTGAGGAGTGCGATCAGCTTTTGGGCATGATCAACACCATGCTTACCATTGCCCAGACGGATTCCGGGTTATCCCATCTTTCAAAAACCACGATTGACATCCGTGATGTCATCCGTGAGATGGGAGAGTTGTTTCAGCCCGCCGCGGAAGATAAGGGTATTTCAATGCGTGTAAAGCTTCCCGATCACCCCCTCACCATCACCGGGGACAAAACCGCCTTAAAACGGGTGGTAGCCAACCTTCTGGATAATGCCATCAAGTTTTCCGGGAAAGGTAGCATTGTGCAGATAACCATGAAGGCAGACGCTGACGTCGTCATCGAAATCAGCGATACCGGTATGGGGATCGAGGAAAAGGACCTGCCCCATATTTTTGATCGCTTTTACCGGGGGGACAAAAGCCGTGCCGAGGCAGGTAACGGCCTCGGCCTAAGCCTCGCCTTATCCCTTGTCCGCGCACATGGAGGGAATATCCAGGTAACCAGCGTTGTCGGGAAAGGGAGTACTTTTCATATCTATTTACCACGCAAACCCTCGCCTTTTTCATGAGGCCTGGACGTCTGTCATTTGTCTGTTGCAATACCCGATAAATTGAGATATAAACAGATTTAATTAATCCATTTCGTTTCTCACGTATGGATGGGGGCCAAGGGATGGCCCGCTATCGGTTAATTTCTGTGGTTGATTACGAGATAGCACCCTTCACTAAACCGCGTAAAAAGGAGAATTTCATGAATTTGTATGTTGGCAATCTTTCGTACAGCGTAACGGAAGAAGACCTAAAGGAAGCCTTTTCAGAATTTGGGGAATTGGAAAGTGTTAATATCATCAAGGATAAGTATTCAGGACAGTCAAAAGGATTTGGTTTTGTGGAAATGCCGGACAATGCGGAGGCCGACAAGGCGATAAAGGCCCTGAATGGAAACCAATTAAAGGGACGCGCCATAAAAGTCAATCAGGCAAAACCACGTGGGGACCGTTCTGCGCGCAGGCCAAGATATTAAGTTAAACACACGCTCTTTCGCTTGCTTTTTTGTCTGCCAGCGAAAAGAAAATAATAAAAACCACCGGGGAGTTATTCTCCCCGGTTAATGGAATGGGGAAAATGGCCGGGTTTTTCGGAAGAATATAGCCTCGTTCCAAATATTTTATTTATCATTCCTGCCTGAACTCTCAGGCAATCCAATTATTTGATATTTTCCGCCTGTTTTGTCCGTGAATGGCAGTTACGCTCATCCATGCTACATTTTTCGCGTCTTTGCCCCCAGGAAAACGCATTATTTCCTCCGGTGCATCAAGATTACTTACAGGTAATGTTTACGTCACCTTTTAGTCATTTAAACCCGCATATACTGATTTTACATTCAGACAACTTTCTTGAAAGGGCGGGAATGGATGAGAAACAAATTCTGGAACATCCGGGCAAGGCTATTTACCATCGTTATTTTATCCCTGGTCCTGGCAATGCTTGCAAACATTTCCCATCCCTGCCTGTTCGGCCCGGACGAGCCGAGGGAAGCGGAAATCGCCCGAGAGATGCTTGCAAGAAAAAATTTTGTCGTCCCTACCCTTACCGGGCTTCCCTTCCTTGAAAAGCCACCCCTGTACCACGACCTAATTGCCCTTTCATTTGCCCTGACAGGAGAAACAAATCCCACAGCCGCAAGAGCCATTTCCATGCTGCTTGGTTGCCTTATGCTCCTGGCGGTCTTTTTTTTCGGTTACAAATGGGGGGGGACATCCCGAGGGCTGCTTGCCGCCATACTCCTTGCCACTATCCCTCGATTTTACGGGTACAGCCACTGGATTCTTCTGGATATCGGGGTGGGGGCTTTTTGTACAGTTGCCCTTGTTGCCTTTGCGTACTGGATTTTCCGTGACAGGGTAGAAAAAGGAATGCTCACCCTTTCCCTTTTTTATCTCGCAAGCACCGGCGCATTCCTGACGAAAGGCGTGGCGGGTATCTTTCATGTGATCGTTGTCGTGGCAGCCTTTGTACTCCTGTCAAAACGATGGAAGGCCTTGAAACACATGATGTCTCCACTCCCGCTGATGATGTTTGTCTTTCCCGTTGGCCTCTGGCTTACCCTCTATTACAAGGCGGGCGGGATATGTTTCCTGCATGAGCTCTTTATTAATAATATCCTGGGGCGGTTTTTGATGACGCGTTTTCACCTTGACGGTTGCCACAATTACAATTTTGACTTCGGCAAGGCGGGGGAATGGTATTTTTATATCAAGCGGTTCCCGGAAATGACAGGAGTTGTCCTGCTTTTTCTCCCCTTCGCTATCCGGAACGCCATCAAGAAAATACGAAACCCAAGAGAAAGCAAGATCGAAAAAAATTCCGTCAAAACATACTCCGACAGCCTGAAAGAAAAGGATATCCTCATGTTTCTTCTACTCTGGGCCTTCCT
>JALTEW010000224.1 GCA_027073795.1 bacterium
AGGGGGGGATGTTATCCTCACTGTTAGGGGAAACTTATCCGACCTTTCCACGTATTTGCATAAGACATTTTTCAGGGCCCGTCACGGGGCGCCTGGTGGCCCAAATCGACGGCATGGCAAGGATGGGAAGCCCCTCAGCCTTTCCGTCCCGGTGGGAACACAGGCTTATGAAAGTGAGACGGAAGAACTGCTTTGCGACCTCGATACCCTTGGTGCGACATTTGTCGTTGCCCGGGGCGGTAAGGGTGGTAAAGGAAATGTACATTTCAAGAACTCTGTTAGACAGGCACCGAAGATAGCTCAGAAAGGACTTCCGGGACAGCGCGTTGCGTTGCACCTCGTTTACAAAATGATGACAGATGTTGGATTGATTGGCCTGCCCAATGCAGGCAAATCGCTCCTTCTTTCCCGAATTACCTCGGCAAGGCCCAAGGTTGCGGCATATCCCAGCACCACCCGGGTTCCTCAACTGGGGGTGCATCTTACAGAGAACTCGGAATCGCTCACGTTCGCGGAAATTCCGGCCCTTGGCATAAGCCCGGAGAAACGGTTCTTGAAACATGTGGAACGCGCGCGATTGCTCCTTTTCTTACTGGATTTAGCGGAATCCCGAGAAGAGAGCGAACTCATCGGTAAATTGGAGATGATTTTGAGCGATGTGAAGACATATGGGCACGGATTGTCGCTGAAACCGATGCTTCTGGCCTTGAACAAAGTGGATATTGCCGGAGGGGAAAACACTGTAAAAACACTTGTCCCCATCCTTGAGGGAAAAACAGGGGTTCAAACATTCGCCATTTCTGCCAGAACGGGGGAAGGATTGGAGGCCTTGTTGAAAGTTATTGCAAGCTCCTGTAAACTGGAGAAAGTTTGAAGCGAAAAGGGATTATAAAAAATGCGCAGAAAGTTGTCATTAAAGTGGGAAGTTCTGTGCTGACCACTTCCCGAAAGGGGATTGATCTTCGCAGGGTCCAGCGTCTGACGGAAGGAATTTATGATGTCGTTGAATCTGGCCGAAAGGTTGTTCTGGTTTCTTCTGGTGCGATCGCCGTTGGCATGGACCGGTTGGGGATTCGTGGCAGGGTGGACGGAATCCCGGTCAAGCAGGCGATAGCCGCCATTGGGCAACCCCACTTGATGGCCTTGTATGATGAATACTTCCAAAGAAAAGGGATTCAGATTTCGCAGATTCTCTTGACGCGGGATGATCTGAACCATCGGCGGAGATACCTGAACGCTCGCGACACGATTACCTCCCTATTCAAGTTCGGGGCCCTTCCTATTATCAACGAAAACGATACGGTAGTGGTGGAGGAAATCAAAGTTGGAGACAATGACAACCTGTCTGTCCTTGTTTCAGGCCTGATTCAGGCGGACCTATTGATTATTCTCTCGGATACGGAGGGGCTGTTTGACAAGGATCCAAAGGTTTACCCGGATGCGTGTCTCATTTCAGAGGTGGATGAGATCAATGAAGGGGTCATGTGCGCCGCTGGCGGGAGTTTCAGCCCGACCGGCATTGGGGGGATGCCTGTCAAGTTGGAAGCTATTCAAAAGGCAGCGTCCTTTGGAATCCCAACGATTTTAGCAAGCGGGAAACGGGAGCATGTTTTGAGAGAGATATTCTCCGGGAAGGACGTGGGAACCCTTTTCATGCCACAGCGGGATCCTTTAAGTTGCAAAAAACAGTGGGTTGCCTATGGGGTTCGTTCTTCCGGTGTCCTCTTTCTCGATGACGGGGCGGTGAAGGCCCTCCTTTACGGCGGGAAAAGTCTGTTACCCACCGGTGTCGTTCGGGTGTCTGGAAATTTTGAACGGGGAGAAGCAGTAGATATCCGTAACCTCTCTGATGAGCTTATCGCGAAGGGATTGGTCAATTATAGCGTTCAAGAAGTTGAGAAGATAAAAGGGCAGCGGTCATTTAAGATAAAGAAGATTCTGGGATATACCTATGGGGACGAGTTGGTTCATCGGGATCAGCTTGTCATCTTGACTCAGGCGGGAAAGGAGCCCTGATAATGGAAGAAGTTCTTACAATGGCAAAAAAGGCGAAGGCAGCCACCTCAGCGCTTGCCACCCTTCCCTCTCCAAGGCGGAAAGCCGCCCTTTTGAGGATAGCGGATAATCTGATCCGGAGGGAAGAGGAAATCATTTTATCTAATGAGAAGGATGTAGAGAAAGGAAAGAAACAGGGATTGTCCAACGCTATGACAGATCGCTTGATTCTTGATTCCGGGCGTATTGCCTCCATGGCGGAGGGGATAAGGGAGATTGCTGAACAACCCGATCCGGTGGGCGAGATTACGAATATGTGGACCCGGCCCAATGGATTGATGGTTGGGAAGATGCGTATTCCACTCGGAGTTGTGGGGATTATCTACGAATCCCGCCCCAATGTCACGGCGGATG
>JALTEW010000225.1 GCA_027073795.1 bacterium
CTGTCAGATTGTAATAAAAACTAAAAGCGCTCGGTGGTAAAATGCCGCCAAGCGCTTATTTTTTTGTTATTTTTCTTATTTTTTCTCTCCCCTTTTCGTTCGAAGGAAAATAATCCCACTAGTTATCAATCCAATTCCGACACTCCGGACAATCCACACCCAAGGATCTGAAGGAATTTCTCCAAAAATTCCTGGACGAACTTTATTCCCTATCAAAGCAATAGGGATTCCTAAAGTAATTTGTAAGCTAAGTACTATTGATATCTTGCTTACTGCTCCAGTTTTCATCGCTCTCTGGATTAAGGTATTGTAAAAGAACACAAAAAACATCGTGAGGAGAATCCAAGGCAAAGCGGGAAAAAACAATTCTCTTATCGCTATTAGCTCACCTAATTTTCCTCTTCCTCTAGCAATTACAAACACTAGAATTGTCCCTATTATACTAAGCCAAAGAAACCTCCATAAGTTAAATGTGACGGCATCTGATTTCCAAACACCTTCCTGCCGAACAACTTTTTCTAAAGCATCTGTCCCAGAACGTCCTATAAGAAGTACAAGAATCCCTATTAAGGTAACCTTGAACTCTCCCGAAAGATTCTCTACTGAAGTTAATAAAGCCCCGACAATTACAAAAATCCCCGGCAGGATTATACTCCTCAGCTTAATGTATCCCTTCCAAGAATCATAGAAACCAAGATAGAAAATAGGCACAGTGGAAAGTCCTATCACTAAAGACGGATCAAGTTTCTGGTTTCCAACCAGGCAGAAAGCGGTGGATGCAGCTGCAATGGCTCCCGAAACTATGGCGAAAAGCTGCATTTTCAGTGTCCCTAAATTGAATCCTGGATAGTCCTTGTCTATCTTCTTCCCGAAAATCCTGTTGTAGGCCAGCGTGCAAACAGCTCCAATCCATCCTCCGGTAATCAGATAAAACGATATAGCAGTGAATGGATCATCCGGATAAACAATCACTCTGTGCATGATAAAGGTATCATTAGCCAGATAGAAAGCTCCGAACAAGGCCGCAGCCAACGAACTCAAGAAGGCCACCCTAGACCAACCAGGGCCCTCTCCTTTTCTTCTCATCCCAGTCACCTCCTATTTTTTAGCTAATTGATGGAAGGATAGTTAAGGTGCATCGCTTTTCTAACCGCTTCCATTGTAATCTTTCCAATTTCTCGAGCTTTCTCTGTCCCTTGGTTTAAATACTCTCGCAAGGGAGCCTTTTTAGCTTTTTCCCGCCGCTCACGAATTGGTTCCAAGAAACTGTTCAGCGTCCTTATCAAATCTTTTTTACACTCAACACACCCAAGATCACCAGATTTACATCTTTCAGCTCTTTCGCCAAGCATTTTTGGATCTCCAAAGCTCTGATGGTAAAGATAGACAGGGCAATCTTCCGGGTGGCCGGAATCTCTTCTGTGAATTTTTGTCGGATCGGTGAACATCTTTTTGACGGCATTCTCAACAATTTTAGAATTATCTTTGAGTGAAATCACATTCCCTAAAGATTTACTCATTTTTGTTCCACCATCAGTCCCTACTAATCTTCCAACCTGGCCCACCTTTGCCGTACATTCCAAAAATACTTTCCCATACCGTCGATTAAAGACCTTAGCAATCCTGTTAGTCTGTTCAAGGTGCGGCACCTGGTCTTCCCCTACTGGTACAAGTAGCTGATCTCCTTCTTTTGGAGGATATGGAGTAAATAATAGGATGTCTGCCGCTTGACTTACGGGGTAAATCATAAAACCCGCTGTAGGATTAGATCTAAGCTGAGACCTTTCTGCTTTAACAGTAGGGTTTCTCTCTACTTCTGAAAAAGGAGTTAGCATACTGAAATAAGTAGTAAGCTCAGTGAGTTCTGGTACGCCACTTTGTAGAACAAAATGGACATTTTCTCGGGTTGGGTCAAGACCCACTCCGATAAAATCAAGAAGTACCTCTCGAACAGATTCTTCAATCAATTCAGGCTGGTCTACATGAGTAGTAAGAGCTTGGACATCAGCAATTAGGAAAAAACATTCATAATTTTTCTGAAGCTCAACCCACGTTTTGAGGGCTCCGATGTAATGACCAAGATGTAAAGCTCCGGTCGGACGAATTCCTGTCAAAATTCTTTTAACACTCATAATTTACCTCCTTTTTAAATTTAATCTTTTCCTTTACTTAAGTCAACCTGACCGTACTTCGTCAAAATAAGAGCCTTGCCTTTAATTTTAATTGCGGCAGTATTCTCAGTAAATTGAGCAATCATTACTTCATCTTCACTCAACTTTTCCGAATGATGTATTTTAGTTTGTTCCCCTCTGGTTAAACCACAAACCTGAACTCCATCCTCTAAGGCCCTGACTACAATAAAGTCAGCTTTTCCCCATTCACTTTCGGTAGTCATTAATCTCACC